>CAIUSQ010000311.1 GCA_903901905.1 uncultured Actinomycetes bacterium | reverse complement strand
TTTACAAGTGATAATCCTCGAAGCGAGAAACCAAAAGATATTTTGGTTCAGATGGTTTTGGGTTTAGATATTAAAGACCCTAGCGCAGTAATAGAGGATAGAACTCAGGCAATTAAAGCTGCTGTAGATGAAGCCAATGATGGTGATCTTGTTATCGTGTTAGGCAAGGGCCATGAAAAGGGACAGGAAGTAAATGGCGCAGTGCTTCCTTTCGATGATCGCATTGAGTTAGCTCGGGCAATCGAGGACAAAAAATGATTACTTTAACTGCAGGAGAAATCGCTCTCTTGCTTGGAGGAGAGATTCACTGTGACAAGGATCTGTTGGTTTCAAAAGCACCTGTGTTTGATTCGAGAAAGGCGATACCAGGATCAATTTTTCTGGCGCTAAAAGGAGAACACTTCGACGGACATGATTTTGCCGCCGATGCATATCGCGCCGGCTCCGTCTTATCTTTAACAACTAAACGCATTGATGGTCCATGCATAGTTGTGAAAGATGTTGTGCTGGCTTTGTCAACATTAGCCACATTCGTTCGCACTCGGTTAGAAAATTTAATTGTTGTTGGAATTACTGGATCACAGGGAAAAACAAGCACCAAGGATTTACTTGCACACATGCTGGCAGCTGTTGGTCCTACAGTTTCACCCATCGGATCATTTAATAATGATTTGGGACTTCCAATTACATTGCTTGAGTGCGATGAAAGAACGAGATTTTGTATTCTTGAGATGGGTGCACGCCATAAAGGTGACATTGCACGCTTGTCTTTGATTGCCAAGCCAAATATCGGGGTTGTACTTACCGTGGGTACGGCCCACTTAGGTGAGTTTGGATCAGTTGAAGCAATTGCTGAAACAAAATCTGAGTTGATTTCTTCACTCGATGAAGGCTCAACTGCAGTTTTAGGAACATATGATTCATTCACACCAGCTATGGCGAAGCTTCATAAGGGGCGAGTAATTTTCTTTGGAGATAACAAGGATGTTCGTGCTGCTGACATAGAAATTCGAGAAGGTTGTCCTCATTTCGAACTTGTCACACCAGAGGGGCGCGATGCAGTTGGAATGAGAGTGATAGGTGCACATCAAATCGCGAATGCTTTAGCGGTGGCAGCAGTTGGTACAGCCTTAGAACTACCGATCGAATTGATTGCGAGTTCACTTTCTACTGCTGAAATAAAGAGCAAGTGGAGAATGGAGCTACATGACGTATTCGGACTTCTAATAATAAATGATGCCTACAACGCAAACCCAGAATCGATGTCTGCAGCGTTGCGATCGCTAACTTTATTTGCGCAGGAACGTGGTGGCTCCTCATGGGCATTCTTAGGAAAAATGCATGAACTCGGCGAGTCATCAACAGCTGCCCACAGGAAAATTGGCACCCTTGCTCAGGAGATCGGAATTGATCATTTAGTTGCAATTAATCAACCGGAGTTTGGCGCAAGTATGGGAGCAATGCGCGTACACCATGTTGAAAACATTGCAGAAGCAGCATTACTAGTGGAGCATTTCTCAGCAGGAGATGTCGTTTTAGTAAAAGCTTCCCGCTCTGAAGGCCTAGAAATTTTGGCTCAAAAGATCGAAAGTGATTGGCTAGATAAGAGCGGAGTTGAAAGTTGAGACAGATACTCATATCAGGCGCGTTTGGATTGGTTTTTGCACTTTTTGGAACACGGATTTTAATTCGCATCCTGGTGAAAAAAGGATTTGGGCAAATTATTCGTGATGATGGTCCAAGCACACATCACATAAAGCATGGAACGCCAACCATGGGTGGAATCATTTTCATTCTTGCAGCCATACTTGGCTACCTTTTCTCCCACTTAGTTACTTTAACTCCCGTAACAGCATCAGCGTTGCTAGTCATTGCTCTAGTTCTTGCTTTGGGAGTGATTGGCTTTCTTGACGATTGGCTAAAAGTTTCTAAACAAAATTCAAGAGGTCTCAAAGGTCGTTACAAATTAACGGGTCAAGCGCTTGCAGCGGGTGGTTTTGCCTACCTTGGTCTGCAATTTATGAATGAGTATTCACTTACTCCGATTTCACAGTACTTATCGGGCGTGCGGGAAACAAGTATTTATCTTGGAACAACGGCTGTAATTCTTTGGATTATCTTGATGGTGTTGTCTGCAAGCAACGGTGTGAATCTAACCGATGGTTTGGATGGTTTAGCTATTGGTGCAGCAATTATGGTTTTTCTTGCCTTTGTTTTAATTGGAGTCTGGCAGTTTGGTCAAAGTTGTGGTTCTGAAATAACGGCTGGCTGTTATGCAGTCAGAGATCCTCTTGATCTAGCAGTGCTTGCTGCAGCTTTTGCAGGGGCATGTACTGGTTTTCTTTGGTGGAATACGGCTCCAGCAAGAATCATGATGGGTGACACCGGATCACTTGCTTTGGGTGGTGCCATTGCAGCCTTTGCCGCCACACTGCGTGTTCAGTTGCTTTTGATCCCACTTGGCGGTCTATTTGTAATCATTACATTGTCAGTGCTGATACAAACTTTCTATTTCAAAATTAGCGGTGGTAAAAGAGTTTTTAGAATGGCGCCATTGCACCATCACTTTGAATTAAAGGGTTGGGAAGAGATAACGATCGTTATTCGATCCTGGATTATTTCAGGTTTGTCCGTGGCCCTTGGTCTTGGACTCTTCTATGCACAATGGGTGGCGAAATAATCCATGGATTCCAACATAGCTAACAAGAAGTTCCTTATCCTAGGAGCTGGTGTCACGGGGCTTTCAGTTGAGCGTTCGCTGAAATCGCGTGGAGGAAAAGTCACAATTGCAGATGATTACTCTGATGCAGGCATTAAAACCGATGGAATAGATCTCAAAAAATTTGATGCAGTAGTTGTCTCACCAGGTTGGAAATTAGATCATCCTTTATTGGTCGAAGCGTTAGGTAGTGATTTAGAGGTATTAAACGAAGTTGATTTGGCATGGCAGCTAAAGTCTGAGATTGCTCCACATCAGAAATGGTTAGCGATCACCGGAACTAACGGAAAAACAACTACTGTGGAGATGGTTGCAAAGATTTTGCAGACGGCTGGATTAAAAGCAAAGGCCTGTGGCAACCTAGGGGAGACGGTCATAGATGCAGTCGATCAAGTAGATCCCTTTGAGTTTTTGGTTCTGGAACTTTCAAGCTTTCAACTGCATTGGGCCAAGACGGCGCAGTTTCACAGTTCGGCAATTTTAAATATTGCACATGATCATATTGATTGGCACGGCAGTTTTGAGATGTACGCGCAAGCAAAATTGTCTCTACTTGAAAAAAGTGAGATCTCCGTCCTCAATGCAGACGACGGAGAAGTCATCACGCGTTCTTCCTCCTGGAAGGGGCGTAAAGTTTTTTTCTCGCTCAATACTCCGGCCCCTGGTGAAATTGGAGTTGTTGAAGAGTTAGTTGTTGATCGCTGCTTTGTCTCTGATCCAAAGGAAGCTCAAATGATCTGTGAGATTAGCGATGTAAAACCAACAATTCCTCACAATGTCTCAAATGCTATGGCTGCAGCCGCTCTAGCTCTATCAATTAATGTTCCACATGTAGTAATTCAAAAAGCATTGCAAGATTTTAGGCCGGGAAGACACCGGATAGAACTAATCCTAGAAAAGGATTCCATATCCTGGGTTGATGATTCGAAGGCAACAAATCCACATTCTGCAATTGCCTCATTAAATTCGCACTTATCAGTTGTTTGGATTGCTGGCGGTTTAGCAAAAGGCGCCGACATGGAAGATTTGGTTCAACGCTGTAAAGGCCGAATGAAGGCAGCGATATTAATCGGCCAAGATTCAATTTTAATTGAGAACGCTTTACAGAAATTTGCCCCAGAAGTTCCTAGGGTGAAAGTTGAAACACCAAGTGGCCACGTAAGGGGCCAAGCAGATAATTCACTAATGGAGCAGGTAGTAACCCATGCATTAGGTTTTGCCACTTCAGGAGATAGCGTTGTTTTGGCTCCAGCTTGCGCATCGATGGACCAGTTTGTCTCTTATGCAGATCGAGGGGATCGATTTGCCGCAGCTGTGAAGAAATTGGTGTCACATGCAAACTAAAAGAAAAGAAAACCTTTTTACAAAACCAGTCAATCTCTATTACATGCTGGCCGGAAGCACAATGTTGCTGAGTCTTCTAGGCCTGATCATGGTTTTTTCAGCCTCCTCGATTGATTCTTTAGGAAATACAGGTTCAACTTATGCCATTGCAGCTCGTCAATTGATCTTTTTACTCTTTTCAATTCCTATGGCCTGGGTACTTTCAAGAATCTCGCTTGTACATTGGAAAACCATTGCTCGCGGCGGAGTTTTGATCTCAGTTGTAATGCTTTTATTTGTTCAAATTTTTGGTAATTCAACCAGTGGAAATCAAAACTGGTTGAGTTTAGGTTTTATTATCATTCAACCAAGTGAATTTGCTAAATTTTTAATGATTCTATGGGCTGGCTATGTACTGGCAAAGCACGAGCGATCTGGTCGAATTCACTCCAATGTCTTAGCCTTAATTACCCCTGCATTCTTCCTGTGTATGGTTCTAATCTTGGCTGGAAATGATTTAGGAAGCGCATCTGTCTTCGGATTTATTCTGATAGGACTCCTCTGGGTTTCAGGACTAAAGCTACGGGTATTCGGTGTTGTGCTTAGCGCAGGTTTTTTAAGTTTGGCTATTCTCGTTTTGACATCTCCTTATAGAGTGCAAAGATTCATCGCTTTTCTAAATCCATTCGCTGAGGATCAGTACAAGCTCTATGGTTGGCAACCTGCGCATAGTCTTTTAGGTTTGGCTAGTGGAGGATTCTTTGGCGTTGGTTTAGGCGCATCTCGTCAAAAATGGGGAAATCTCGCCGAAGCTCATACTGATTTCATATTTTCGGTAATTGGTGAAGAGTTAGGATTATTTGGAACCTTAGCGACGCTATTTTCAATAAGCATTCTCCTTTTCTCAATTTTTAAGATTGCCATGCGAGCTCAAGATCCAATGGTCAGATATGTTGGATCAGGAATTGGTTGCTGGATTGGCATTCAAACAGTTCTCAATATTGGATCAGCAATAAGTGTTCTTCCTGTAGTTGGTGTGACTCTGCCACTGCTTTCATACGGCGGCTCTTCGCTAATTGCAACGTATATGGCTATTGGTTTTGTACTTGGTGCGGCTCGACGTGACCCTCAGATCTATAAAGAGTTACAAGCAAGGGGTAACAAATGGCTACAGTAGTTTTTGCAGGTGGAGGAACGGCAGGTCACATACAACCTGCTCTAGCTGTAGCGCGTGAATGGAAAAAACTCCATCCTTCAGATAAATGTTTGTTTATTGGAACTGCTAAAGGCCTAGAAACAACTCTCATTCCAGAGGCTGGTTTTGAGTTAAGATTAATTCCAAAAGTTGCTATTGCTAGACGACCTTCTTTCTCATGGCTAAAAATGCCTTTTGATCTGCTTTCATCTATATTCTCGTGTCGAAAGATTCTTACCGATTCAGAGCTATTGATTGGATTTGGTGGATATGTAAGTGCGCCCGCTTATCTAGCAGCACGCAGTTTAGGGATTCCAATAGTTATTCACGAAGCAAATGCCAAACCAGGCTGGGCAAACAAAGTTGGAGTTCTGCTCACTCCACATTTAGCAGTTGCTCATCCAGTTGATAAGGGGAAATTCTCTAACGCTCTTTTGGCGGGACTTCCATTGAGATTAGATGTTGCCTCTTCATTTGAAAATGCAAAAAAAGATTGGGCAGCGGCCCGCGCCGAAGCTAAGGCACGTTTAGGCATTTCACCTAAGGATCCATTCATTTTTATCATGGGAGGATCGCAAGGATCGGTCGCGATCAACACCGTGATCAAGGAGTGCGTGGAATTCTTTCAAAAAAATGGGTTCAGTGTTCTTCACTCTGTAGGTCGTCTAAATCAATTGCCAGCATCAATGGGCGGCTATAAAGCAGTTTCATATGTAGAGCAGATGGCAGATGCGTATTTGGCCGCTGATTTAATTATTGGGCGAAGTGGCGCGGTCACCTGTAGTGAATTCCGCGCTCTCGGCCGTTACGCTCTTTTCGTGCCTCTACCAGTCGGAAATGGTGAACAGTTAGTTAATGCCACAAGCCTTGTTATCGCTGGAAGAGCAAGAGTTATTGATCAAAAACTATTTAATGCCAAGTATGTAAAAGAAAACCTTGCCAACCTCATTATTGAGTCCTCTAAATCGCCGGTATCTGGCAGCGGAGAAGATCTCATGGCTGCGGAAAAAATCGCCGCTCTAGCAGAGTTTGCAATAAAGAAATGAAGCCAACACTTTCAGCCTTAGTTGGTAAACGTATTCACTTTATCGGCATTGGCGGTGCCGGCATGAGTGGATTGGCTCGAATTGCTTTAACGCATGAGATTACAGTTACTGGTTCGGACACAAAGGATTCTTCGGTAATTTCCGCCCTCGTTGCCTTGGGGGCAAAAATATCAACTTCACATGCTTCAGAAAATGTGGATGGTGCAGATTTAGTCGTCTATTCCAACGCCATTTCAATGAACAATGTAGAGCGCATCCGTGCTGAAGAGTTGGAACTTCAGGTGATAACTCGCGCCTCTGCGTTGTCAATCTTGATGTCAGAGTCCAAAAGTATTGCAGTTGTGGGTACTCACGGTAAAACAACGACCTCATCAATGTTAGCCGTTGCGCTACAAGCTTGTTCGGCCGATCCTTCTTTTGCGATTGGTGGAAACATTACGGCCTCTGGTTCGAATGCCCACCGTGGGACTGGTGAAATATTTGTGGCCGAGGCAGATGAATCAGATGGATCGTTTATTGAGTATCGACCATTTGGGGCAATAGTGACCAATATCGAGCACGATCACGTTGATTTCTTCGAGACCCCAGAGGCAGTGGACAAAGCATTTGTGGATTTTGCAGAGACCATTCAAAAAGAGGGCTTCCTTGTTTATTGCGCAGATGATTCAGGGGCTAAGCGGCTTGCAATTGAAGTATCTAAATCGGGACTCGAACAGATTTCATATGGTTTAAGTGAAACAGCAGATCTGCACATAGATCAGATAGAGCTTTTGGCGATGAGTTCTAGAGCACGAGCGATCTGGCATGGAAAAATGATTGGCATTATTGAACTTCAAGTTCCTGGCCAACATAACTTACTTAATGCAGCGTCAGTATTAGCAACGGGTTTGAAGTTAGCGATGCCAGCGGCACAACTTTTGGCAGGCCTTGGAATGTTTCGGGGAACTGGAAGAAGGTTTGAGTTGAAGGGCACGGTCAACGGGATACGAGTTATCGATGACTATGGACACCATCCAACTGAAATACAAGTAACGCTAGAAGCGGCCCGTCGGTTCGCAGCAGATGGCCGATTGATAGTCGTATTTCAGCCACATCGTTTTTCACGCACTCGTGCATTTGCGCCAAGATTTTCAGAAGCGTTAGACAAAGCAGATCGCGCGATTGTTTTAGAGATATACGCCGCAAGTGAGAAGCCAATCGAAGGGGTTACATCCAGACTCATCACCTCCAAAATGGTTAGAGGAGAGTACATACCTAACTTTGTAGAAGTAACGGATTCGGTAGTTGCTTCAGCCCAACCAGGTGATGTGATCATGACACTTGGTGCAGGAGATGTAAGTTCACTAGCACCAATCATTGTAGAAGGCTTACAAAGGCGATTTTCTTAAATGAGAAGACGCTTAACATTAATAGGCTTGCCATTTTTAGTTATTGTCGGCGCAACATATGCTCTGGGATACTCATCATTATTTACCGTTAGTTCAGTTGAAATTATTGGTTCACGATTAAATGTAAATCCCGGGGTTATAAAAGGTGAAAAATTAGCTCGAACCCAACCCAAAGTAATTGCAACTAAGTTTGAGAATTTATCGTGGGTCAAAAAAGCCGAAGTATCGCGAGATTGGATTAGCGGAAAAGTAACGATACGAATTCTCGAGCGGACCCCGGTTGCTCTGTATAACGGAAAAGCATTTGATGCAGAGGGAAAGAGCTTTCAACTTCAAAATGGTAGCCCTTCCGACCTTATTCAGATCCAGGCGATCAATGCAGCCTCGGCTTTAAAAGCTGTTGAACTCCTTGGCTCTCTAGATTCACAGTTAAGCCAAACATTGCAGTTCATCAAGGTGCAGAACTCAGGTTCACTCGACCTGCAATTGGCAGAAGGAGATCGAATCCTTGAAGTTAAGTGGGGGATAAACAGTGAAAATGAGTTGAAAACCAGGGTGTATCGAAGGATTCTTGCCCTGCCCGAAAATAAAAAGATAACTAAAATTGATCTTTCGGCTCCACATGCACCGATCTCATACTTCTTATCAACATCTTTGGGTAAACCCTTAAACTCAATGTCGAAGTCACTAAGTGGTGCAAGAATTTCAAAATAATCATTTTTCAATCTCTTTACTAGCATAGAGTTTTTATTAGCTAAAATGTTTGGCGTTGTCTTATTAGAGGCTAACCCTAAACTTATCTCTCTGCTAGCTAT
>CAIUSQ010000310.1 GCA_903901905.1 uncultured Actinomycetes bacterium | reverse complement strand
GGTGTGTGCAATGTAGATGAGACTTTAGAGACAACTTCAAACCCAACGAAAACAGATAAAACAAAGATGGAAAGAATTGCCATTGCGTCCATTAATGTGCTCCTCTTCGTGAACCTGCGTGTGTTACTGCAGCACCATTTATGATCTCATCATCAAAATCAAGATTAAATGATGCTTTGACTCCATCTTTATCTCCGATGGTGAAGAGTGAAAGTAAGTTAACTACATTTCGTGAGTACAGAAACGATGCATGGAAAGGAAGTTGGCTTGGGACATCTTTTCCACCCCAAATACGAACTCCACCAGCAGTTTCAATTATTTCACCAGGTTTAGAACCTTCAACGTTGCCACCTGTTTCGGCCGCTAAATCAACAATGATTGTTCCTGGAGCCATTGAATCAACCATGGCCTTAGTCATTAACTGAGGTGCTTGTCGTCCTGGAACTGCTGCAGTTGTAATAACAATGTGTGACTTTGCAATGAATGGAGTTAGAAGTTCACGCTGCTTTGCTGCTCTATCTTCACTCATCTCGCGGGCATATCCACCTGCACCTTCAAGTGCTTCAAGTTCGAGTTCAATGAATGTTGCGCCCATAGAACGAACTTCATCGGCAGATGCAGGTCGAACGTCGTAGGCTGAAACAACAGCACCTAAACGGCGAGAGGTTGCAATCGCTTGCAATCCTGCAACACCTGCTCCAAGAACTAAAACTTGGGCCGGAGTTACTGTGCCTGCAGCGGTCATTAACATTGGCGCAAATCGAGGTGAGAGTTCTGCGCCAACAATTGCCGCTCTGTAACCTGCGCACAATGCTTGTGATGTTAAAGCATCCATAGACTGAGCGCGTGAAATTCGTGGAACCAATTCGAGTGAAAATGCTGTAACTCCAGCTTTTGTTGCCGCTTCGATCGAATCAGTTGAAGTAACTGGTGATAGAAAAGAGATTGTGATTGCACCTTTTTTAAGTGTAGACATTTGTTGCGGCGTTAGTGGTTGTACAGAAAGCACTACATCAGCATCAGATAAGACATCACCTTGTTTAACGGTTGCACCTTGTTCAGCGAACTGAGCATCACTAGCTTGGGATGCAATTCCAGCTCCAGATTCAATGATAACTTCTAGTCCAAGGCGAGTTAACTTACTGATTACATCGGGGACGAGCGCAACGCGCTTTTCGCCAGGTTTAATCTCTTTTGGGACGACTATGCGCATGCGACAAATATTAGCGTGTAGAGCCCTCTAAGTCTCCACGGACTAAATGGTACAAAATAGCTTGAATTGTTGTGCGGCGATGATACGCCTCACGCCAAACGACAGATCGTGGGCCATCGATGACAGATGCCGACACTTCTTCCCCTCGATGTGCTGGCAAGCAATGCATAAATATTGAGTCTTTAGTTGTGAGTTTCATTAACTGCTCACTAACGGCAAATGGAGACAGAGATCGGGTTTTTTCACTGCGATCAGATTCTGAATCACCCATTGACATCCAAACATCAGTGTAAAGAACAGATGCATCTTGTGCAGCAGCTTCAGGATCATTTGAAAGTTCAACTTTTCCACCATTTTGTGCTGCAATATTTTTTGCAACTTCAACAACAATTGGATCCGGAGCCCATTTACCGCCAGGTGTGGCAGCAACAACATGTGCACCCATGATCGCTCCCATAATTAACCAAGCATGCGACATGTTGTTACCATCACCGAGATAAACAAACTTACGTCCTGTTATATCTTTTCCAAAGTTTTCTCGAATAGTTAGCCAATCTGCCAATAATTGAGTTGGATGATCCACATCAGTTAGTGCGTTAATTACTGGAATTGAAGAGTTCGCACCAAGTTCATCAACATCTGACTGAGCAAATGTTCGAACAATTAATGCACTTGCATAGCCACTGATTATCTTGGCCGTATCTGAAATAGATTCTCCACGGCCCAATTGGAGTTCATCGCCTCTTATAAAAATTGGAGTTCCCCCAAGATGAACAACGGCCGTTTCAGATGCAAGCCTTGTACGTGTAGAAGGTTTAGTCATATAGATAGCAACGGTTTTATTTGCTAATGCTGAATTAGATCGCAGAGGTTTCTCAGCAAATTCAGCGGCAGTGGACAATATTAATTCAACATCAGCCCGTGATAAGTGCTCGGTGCGCAATAAGTCCTTCATTGGTGAATTCTACCCGTAGTTTTGACTACTCGAAGGTATCCTTATCAACCTCATGGGAATCTTTAAAAAAATAGGATTAGAGGACGATACCGATCTTCTAACACGCCCATCTATGGATTTAGAAGAAGATGATGGCGGACATGACCGGTTTTCACACTATGTAAAAAAAGAGAAGATAGTGGAGTCAGCTGTAACCGGAAAAGCAGTAAAGGCTTTGTGTGGAAAGAAGTGGATACCGAGTAGGGATCCAGAAAAATATCCAATTTGTCCAACCTGCAAGGAGATTTTTGCAGGCTTGAAACCAGCGCCTAACGATAAATGAGCAAATCAAGTAAGAAGAATAAGAAGAGCAAGACAACTTCACTTCTAGTTGTGCTCACAATTTTACTTGGTTTAGTTGTTCCAAGTGCAGTTCAAACAGCGTCGGCAAGTAATAAAGAGCCTCGCAAAATAGTTACTGGTTGGTTTCCCTACTGGTCGATAGATCGTATTTTGCCTCGAGTTAGAAAACTTACGCCAGCAATTTCAACAGGAGTAAGTCAACCAGCGGTATGCGATGCATCGCAGTATGGCCCGACAGAGAATGCATTAATTGAGAATTCGTTTCTTTTTAAAAACAAAGATTTAATGAAAGAAGTTCTACCGTTTTGGTTCTCCCTAAAGAGCCCGACGGTAATTCGAAATGATTACAATACGGGGAATCCATCTTGGCCAATGGCTGACACTGTTTGTTTAATGCGTCGTGCCGGTATGCAAATAATTCCGACAATGACTGATGGCACAGCCAAACTGGTATTGGCGGGATATTTAGCCAATCCAACAACTCGAACCACAATTGTTAATTCAATAGTTAACTTGGTTAATGTCAATGGATTTGATGGAATTGATTTAGATTATGAAGGTTTTGCTTTTGTAGATGGAAGTTCAACTTGGACTCGAACTGCTCCTCTTTGGGTCGCATTTGTTAAAGAGTTAAGTATTGCCATGCACGCTAACAAGAAAATTCTATCTATAACAACTCCTTATCTTTATAATCCAAGTGAAAAACAAAAAGGTTACTTTGTTTATGCTTGGGCTGATATTGCAAGTAGCATTGATCGATTACGTATAATGACGTATGACTACTCTGTGGCAAAACCGGGACCGAATGCACCTATCGCATGGGTTGATAAAACTATTCGATATGCGATCAGTATTATGCCTTCATCAAAAGTTTACGTCGGTTTACCTGGATATGGCAGAGATTGGATTACAGCGGTACAGGGAAAATGTCCAGTCTCTGCACCACCTGGACTTAAAGCAGGAGCTGAGGCTGCAATATTTTTGATGATCAATGCCGAAAGAAAAATTGCAATTGATAACGCTACTCCCAGATTTGATGAAAGCGTAAGTGAAGCAACGTATTCATACACACAAACTTTTAATGGATTAACTACTACTGGTGCATCAACATCATGTAACGTTAGTCGCACTGTTTGGTATCAAAATTCCCGCAGTTACGCCGAAAGAATGGCATTAGTCGCAAAGTACAGACTTGGTGGTGCTGCACTTTGGACACTTGGAATGCAAGATGAGGCGTCAACTACAGAGATGAGAAATGCTGCACTGGCAATGGCACCAGACATTGTGGTCTCAACGATGAATTTATCCGGAGTTACTCAGGGTTCAATTAACTATGCTGATCAATTCAAGGTAAGTGGATTATTTACACTAAAAGATAAGTCCCCAATTGCTGGTCTCTCTGTTGCGCTAGAGATTAACCGTGGAGGAGTTTGGACAAAAGTTGCAGAGTTAGTGACTGATACAAATGGATCAGTAAATGTGCCGATAACTTTGGCAAGTTCTGCTGGAATCCGATTGACAACACTTGCTACTTGGGAACGTACAGAATCAATTACTGCTGAGCAGGTTGTTGCCGTAAAGAGCAAACTTCTTATTGACAGACCAAACTCTGCTTCAAGGGCTGTGGCCTTCACGATAAAGGCACAAATTCTTCCTCAAGTTCTTGGCAAATCCGCAGTTCTACAAAAGAGCAATAATGGAAAATGGCAAAATGTCGGAGTAGCCGTAGCTTCGGACGCAAACGGTGTATTCACATTCAGCGCGGTTGAAAATAATCGAGGCATCCAGACTATGCGTGTGCAAGTTGGCAGCGAAGTTACATCTGAAACCTTTGCGATTATAATTCGATAGCTATGGTTAAAGTTAACGAAAAAGTTGAAGAAGAACTTCGGGCAATTTTTAGTGGCGATGTTCCCTGGATAACTATTGTTTGGGATGACCCTGTAAATTTAATGACATATGTTACTTATGTACTGATGGAGCTTTTTGGCTTTAGTAAAGAAAAAGCTACTGAACTAATGATGAAAATTCACACGGAGGGCAAGGCCGTAGTTTCAACTGGTAGCCGTGAAGAAATGGAACGCGACGTAGCTCGAATTCATGAATTTGGATTGTGGGCAACTCTTCAACGTGGAGATCAACAGTAATGTCTGAGCTCCAAAAGGGTTTTTATCCTCATGGAGATAATGCATTTATCGCTAATTTTTCTGAATCTGAGCGTGAAGTTTTAACAAATCTTTCAGAACAAATCATCGAACTTTTGGCAGAACGTATCGATCACCAGAGTGATGATCCATTGGCTGCGATGGTTGGAATTACTTCACATGACACTCCACCTGAAGATGAAGTTTTGTTACGTCTACTACCAAATGCATATGCAGATCAAGTTGATGCCTCTGAATTTCGAAGATATACAGAATCAACTTTGAGGCAGAAAAAACAAGGACATGCAATGGCTATGAGATCAAATTTAATAGCCGCAATTGATGGTGTAGTCGAAATAGATCGTGATGGAGCCAATGATTGGCTCGGTGCAATAAATGATGTTCGATTAGCTTTGGGCGTTAGATTAAAAGTTGAAGAAAACTCGCCAGAGGAATTGCAACTATTAGCACCTGATGACCCAATGCATGGTGTTTATGCTGTGTATAGCTGGCTTGGCTGGCTTCAAGAAAGTTTGCTTGAAGTAGTAATGAATGGATCCCAATAGTTATAAAGTTCAAGGTAGGCTAGCCCTGTGAGTGATGCTGCAATTGGAATTTTTGATTCGGGAGTCGGTGGACTCACAGTTGCACGGGCTGTCTTAGATCAGTTACCAAATGAGTCCACTCTTTACATTGGTGATACGGCCCGCGGACCTTATGGACCACGTCCACTCTCTGAAGTTCGCGAGTTTGCTCTTGAGACTATGGATTTTTTGATTGATCAAGGAGTGAAGGCAATAGTGATTGCATGCAATACAGCATCTGCTGCAATGTTACGCGATGCCCGTGAGCGTTATTCGATTCCTGTAATTGAAGTGATTCAGCCTGCAGTTCGAAGAGCAGTTGCAGCTACTCGTTATGGACGAATCGGAGTAATTGGCACCCAGGCAACAATTGATTCAAAAGCCTATTTAGATGCATTCGCCGCAGCCCCTCAGTTGCAGATCACTTCTGCAGCTTGCCCTCTTTTTGTGGAATTTGTGGAACGGGGCGAAACATCAGGTGAAGCGATCACTAAAGTTGCCCAGAAATACTTAGAGCCAATCATGAAATCTCAAGTAGATACTTTAGTTTTGGGATGCACGCACTATCCATTGTTAACTGGAGTTATCTCATACGTTATGGGTGAAAACGTTACATTGGTTTCGAGCGCAGAAGAAACAGCAAAAGATTTGTATCGAACATTAGTTGAAAACAATGCATTGAGGTCTCAAACTGATGTGGCACCAACACATAGATTCTTAGCAACCGGTGATGCAAAGGCATTCGAAACCTTGGCACGACGTTTCCTAGGGCCTGAAGTTACTAAAGTCGAACATCAATCTCTGTAATTAATAGTACTCAACCTAAAAGGAGCCTTACATGTCACGCAATGATGGTCGCGCGGTAAATGACTTAAGAGAAATTAAATTCACACGTGGCTGGTTAGATCATGCAGAGGGTTCAGTTCTAGTTGAATTTGGGAAAACTCGAGTCCTATGTGTTGCATCTTTTTCACCAGGAGTTCCTCGTTGGCTAAAAGATAGTGGCAATGGTTGGGTTACTTCTGAGTACTCGATGTTACCCCGCGCAACACACACACGTTCCGATCGTGAAAGCGTGAAAGGAAAACTCGGTGGCCGTACGCAAGAAATTTCTCGTTTAGTTGGTCGATCACTTCGAGCGGTTGTAAATATGAAAGAGCTTGGTGAAAATACTATTGTTATTGATTGTGATGTTTTGCAGGCCGATGGAGGAACACGTACCGCAGCAATAACTGGTGCGTATGTGGCACTTGAAGATGCAATAAATTGGGCAAAGTCACAAGGCCACATCAAGGAAAACGCAAAGCCACTCAACGACACTGTTGCCGCGGTTAGTGTTGGAATAATTGATGGAAAACCTATGTTGGATCTGTGCTACGAAGAAGATGTTCGTGCAGGAACTGATATGAATGTTGTGGTCGCAGGAGATGGGCGCTTCATTGAAGTTCAAGGTACTGCAGAAGGTGAACCATTTGATCGGGCGCTTCTCAATCAATTACTTGACTTGGCAGTTGATGGCTGCAAGACATTAACTGCAATGCAAAAGGCTGCACTTAAACTTTAATGTCACAGAAACTTGTTCTGGCTACTCGCAACTCAGGAAAAATCATCGAGTTTCGACGAATACTTGAAGAGATCGCCCCTGGAGCAGTTGAACTCATCAGCGTAGATCAGTTTCCAGATTTAACTGATGTTGAAGAAACAGGTTCTACTTTTGAGGAGAACTCACTTCTAAAAGCGCGCTATACATCTGCTGCAACAGGGCTTCCAGCTATTGCCGATGATTCGGGTTTATGCATTGATGCGCTCGGTGGTGCACCTGGAATTTTCTCTGCACGTTGGGCAGGTAAACACGGAGATGATCAAGCAAATCTGGAGAAGGTTCTTGAACAGTTAAAAGATGTCCCAGTAGAAAAACGAGGAGCACATTTTCTTTGTGTGGCCTCATTGGTTTTACCCGATGGCCGTGAGCATGTGTCCGAAGGTAGGTTTGATGGATCCATTTTGCGTTCAGCCGCAGGCACAAATGGATTTGGCTACGACCCTATCTTTCAGCCGAAGGGCCTTGCTATTTCAAGTGCACAAATGAGCGCAGAAGAGAAGGATTTAGTCAGCCACCGCGGAAAATCACTCCGTTCAATCGCACCTCATGTGATTCGATTGATAGCCACCCTACGGTAACCTTTACCTATCAAATAGCTATATTTACGCACAACATACAATCCAAGGAGTTACCGTGGCCGTTAAGAAGACCGCAAAAAAAACTGCTAAGAAATCATCAGTTAAGAAGTCTGCAGTAAAAAAATCAGCTGCTAAAAAGAAGACAGCTAAGAAATCTGTAGCAAAGAAGAGCGCGGTTAAAAAGACCGCAAAGAAAGCTACTAAGAAAGCCACCAAGAAAGCACCTGCAAAGCGCGCTACAAAGAAATCAACAACCAAGAAGTCAGCCGCAAGAAAGAGTGCAAGTCGATATTCAGTTCCACCAGTACCAATCTCATCAGCAAGAACTGCGCCTCGTGTAGATGCTCCTTCCGCAACATTTACCTCAAAGCCTGTTGCAAAGCCAAAGCAATCAACATCGGCAAATACCGTTTGGATTGTCATAATTGGAATCGTTGCACTTGCTGCAATAGTTTGGGCAAACTCATCAAAATCAGATAATGATGCAGCGCCGACTCCAACAGAATCTGCTATGCCGACGGAGTCAGCAACACCAACTCCAACAGAGACAAGTGGAGCTGCCGTTAGTGCCGTTGAAGCACCAACAAAGTTTGTTGCACTTCCTCGCGCAACTGGTCTATTGCTCCGTTGGGTTACTCCAACAGCAGTGGATGGCTTAACTGGATTTAAAGTTGAGACTCGTGCAAACGGAGCAGGGGACTGGTCAGCTATTGCTGAGGTACCAGCCGACCAATTGAGCCAGGAAGTTACTAAATCAGGAAGTACAGGGTGGACGCAGTTCCGTGTTTCATCTGTTTATTCTGATGGACAAGTTGCTTCTGCAACTGTCTTCGGAATACCTGGAGAGTTCAAGTAAGTAATTTAATCTAGAAAATTCTCCCACCAATTGGTGGGAGAATTTTTTTGTCAAAAATTAGATTTAAAGTAATGCAGATATTGCATCAACATATGCCCGAGCACCAGCTGGAACTAGGTGAACACCATCGGGTGCGAAGTACTCAGGATGATTTGTAGAAATACTTTCCCAATCTACTAAAAGTGCAGAGTAGAGGTCAGCATATTTTTTAATCAACGCATTATTATCTGCAAGCCAAGATCGTGGAACTGCGGCATTAACGACAATAATTTTTGGTTGTTC
>CAIUSQ010000309.1 GCA_903901905.1 uncultured Actinomycetes bacterium | reverse complement strand
CTGTGTTAAAAACTACTGTACTCATGTTTTCTCCTGCGGTCATACCTTGGGGAAGGATTCGAACAACTGTTCGAATAAGACAATTAAACACCCCACCACTGACAAATGCAAGCAAAATTCGAACAGGTGTTTGAATTTTTTCCAAACCTGTGTCACCCTATAGCCATGGCTAAAAACATAACCGAACTATCCGATGGCCCAGCAGATGCTCATGGCCTGACTTCCCGCCAGCTCAAGATTCTTGGGGCAATCAAAGATGCCGTGGAAAACAACGGCTATCCCCCAACGATGCGCGAAATCGGCCTTGTCGCAGGACTTACAAGCCCGGCCTCGGTCAAGTACCAACTTGAAGCCCTAGAAAAGAAGGGTTTCATCCGCCGTGATCCAACTCGTGGTCGCGCTCTAGAAGTTTTGATGCCAGATGAGAAAAACGCAGAGAACTCTTCTCCGGTAGATGCCACCAGATACATACCGCTAGTAGGTCGCATCGCAGCAGGTGGGCCAATCACCGCCGAACAAGAAGTAGAAGAGACATTTCCTCTTCCTGAATCACTAGTTGGTTCAGGTGATTTGTTCATGCTTAAGGTTGTAGGCGAATCAATGATCGATGCAGCTATCTGCGATGGGGATTACGTTGTAATTCGCTCCCAGAAAGATTGCAATAACGGTGAAATTGTTGCGGCAATGATCGATGGAGAAGCCACAGTCAAAACTTTCTCACGCAAAAATGGTCACATCTGGTTGCTTCCAGCTAACGCCGACTTTGCACCCATTGACGGTGATGCCTGCGAGATCTTAGGAAAAGTTACTGCAGTTCTTCGCACAGTTCGCTAAGTTTGGCCTATGCCTAAAGATTCATCAAGGGAATCCTACTTTCCTGCCATAGAAAAAAAGTATGGCGAAAAAATGGCCTACTGGTTTAAGGTCATGGCAAAGATTGAGGGCAAAAAGTATCCAGAGCAGATTGCTCACCTAAAGGAGAATTATGGCTTTTCTCAATCCCATGCCAACGCTGTTGTTATGTACTCAAGAGGATCGCTTTCTTCAAAGCGATTTGAAACACCGTCTGATTACTTCAAAGCAATCGATCCACAGCAAAGTAAAACCATTAAGGCTATTTTTAAGGCAATTAAAGCCAAGCATCCAGATCTAGATCTAGTCATTGCATGGAACCAACCGATGCTTAAAAAAGATACTCATTATATTTTTGGAGTCTCAACATCTAAAGATCACCTTTCAATTGCGCCATGGAATCAAGATGTACTAAAAGCATTTGCGCCTAAATTTGCCGATTACAAAGTTCTAAAGAAAACCATTCAACTACCCAATGATTGGAAAGTAGATGCATCCAATGCAAAGCTACTGCAAGGGATGATCACCGCCTCTTTGAAGGCATTAAAGTAAAGGCGTAAAATAACGCTTGAAATACAGGTTTTAATGGTGCTTTTGAGCCGATAGAATTAGGCCATGGATCTAGACAAAGTCATTCTGTATTACGGCTTCAGGCCAATTGCAGACACTGATGCTATGAAGCTGTGGCAGAAAACTCTGTGTGAGTCCCTCAATATCAAAGGTCGAATCATCATCTCCCCCCATGGCATAAATGGCACCTTGGGTGGCAAGATGAAAGATGTGAAGAAGTATGTAAAGGCTACTCGCTCATATCCAGGGTTTAAAAAAATTGATTTCAAATGGTCAGATGGAACACCGCTAGATTTTCCAAAACTTAAAATCAAAATACGTCCAGAACTAGTAGCTTTTGGAAATCCCGATGAGATCAAAGTCGATGAAAATGGTGTCATTGGTGGCGGCGTGCATCTGCGGCCAGAGGAAGTTAACAAACTGGTAGAAGATCGTGGAGATGAAGTCGTCTTCTTTGACGGCAGAAATGCCTTTGAAGCAAAGGTCGGAAAGTTTAAGGATGCAGTAGTCCCTCAGGTCGAGACATCACATGATTTTGTTGCAGAGATTGAAAGTGGAAAGTATGACCACTTAAAAGATAAACCGGTTGTCACTTACTGCACCGGCGGAATTCGCTGTGAAATTCTCTCCGTTGTAATGAAAAACCGTGGCTTCAAAGAGGTCTATCAGATGAAAGGTGGAATTGTTCGCTATGGAAATAAATTTGGCGATGATGGTCTGTGGGAAGGATCTTTGTATACCTTTGATGATCGCCTAACTATCGACTTTAGTGATCACACAAAACTAATTGGTACATGTGCTGAATGTGGAGAAAAAACCAAGGCATTTAGAAACTGTCAAAAGCCAGAGTGTCATCAATTAATTCTGCTCTGTGACCCATGCTATGAAGTTCATACAGAACGCCCCTGCAATCATGAACGCGAAGTTAAAAGAAATCGCGAACTCATAGGCTAAAGCCTTTCTTTTTCACCATCAGAAGTGCGCATAAAGTACGCTTACGATCATGAACCATGGTGAAGTTCTTGCTATTGATCTTGGACAATCCGGCACATCAATACGTTTAGGTGATTTTAGTAGTAAAACACCACGCGGAAAACATGCAGGAGAGAACACCTTGGATGCTTTACGGGCTGCAATTGAATCAATAGAGCTACCTGAAAAAATCTCTGCAGATTGTGTAGCTCTTTCTTGTACAGGTTTGTATGGCCAGGTTCCACATCCACAAAAGTATCTAGAGCTTTGCTCCACGTTCTTTGGTGCATCT
>CAIUSQ010000308.1 GCA_903901905.1 uncultured Actinomycetes bacterium | reverse complement strand
TTCCTAAAGGACATATTGAAGAAGGCGAAACACCTGAGCAGGCCGCGATTCGCGAAGTAGCTGAAGAGACTGGAATAACATCCGAGATCGAACGTTCATTAGGCGTTATTGATTTCTGGTTTATGGCTGGCGGAAAACGAATTCATAAAACTGTTCATCACTTTCAATTCAAAGAGGTGGGCGGACTCTTAGCAGCACAAGAATCTGAAGTTGATGAGGTGGGTTGGTTTCCTCTCTCTGAAATTATCGGCCTTCTTGCATACCCAGATGAGAAGAAATTGATAGCTCGAACCAAAGCATCTGAGGTGGAACTGTGAAGAAGTTTTCAGTAATCACACTTCTGCTCCTCTTTATCGGAATTTCTCTTCCTCAAAACGCTAGCGCAGCTATTCGCAACGTTGAACTTGTTGAAAAACCACACCAACTTCTAGATGGAAGATTTATCGACGATGAACTTGCGACTCTTCTCTCACCCGAAGGTCGTTTAGGTTCACTTGTCTATACGCCATCAGTTACCAAAACTCGATGGTTTATTGATGCTGCACTCCTTGATGAAGTTGCAGATATGGCAGATGGATATGAACTTGCAAATAATGAAGATGGTGTTGGTGTGGAGGCGGCTACTGCTTGGCTTGCGCAGCTTCGCATTGCTTCAGCCGGCGCTCTTATTACACCGATTGCATATGGAAACCCAGATTTACGTTTAGCTAAACGCCTTGCTCCTAGTGAGCTCACTTTTTATAAGAAATTCGGCGCTGACCGTGTTGCTTTCCATTTAGGTAGAGCGATTACACCAGATAAAACGCCGTATAAAACCTCTACCGCTAAATTAAGTGGACCAGATCGAAAGAATTACACAACTAATCGCCAAGCGATTTCAAAGCTTTCGACCGTTGTAAATGCTCCAGAACTAGAAATCTTCCGCGCTCGATTGGCGATCCTGCTCTCGCCAGCAATTAGTGGTGCATCGGCAGAGGTTTTTGCGCAGAGTGCAATTGATGGAGTTATCCAACAGCAAAATAAGTTGCGCGTTAATCCTGGAAAGTACGCACTTACATCTGAATCTGGAAAAGTTCCATTGACTTTAGTTAATGGCTTCACTACTCCAGTGAAGGTTAATCTCATTTTCCGCGCATCAAATATTCGTGTGATTGTCGATGACATACGAGAAATAACACTCGAACCACAATCTCGGACCCAGATGGCAGTTCCATATACAGTCATAACTTCGGGTGCTACCCAAGTAACTGCCGTCCTTACCAACTCTGACGGAAAGTGGCTCGGACCAGCATCTAGGCTCGCATTAAGTATGACGTTGATTGATTCACGAGTGGCGTGGTTTACAACTGCAGCTGCAGTTCTACTCTTTATTGGTGCAGGAGCACAGACTTATCGCCGAATTAGAAAGGGGCGTAAATGAAGAATAACGAACTCTTCCGCGCCTCTGGAATTATGGCGATCGGAACAATTCTTTCTCGCATCACAGGTTTCTTCCGTGCAATTTTAGGCGTTGCCGTACTGGGTACCGCGCTCCTTGCAGACACTTATAACGTTGCAAATACAATGCCCAATATTCTCTACAACTTACTTGTTGGTGGAGCGCTCACTGCAATCTTTGTTCCGCAACTGGTTCGATCATTCCAGGATGAAGATGGTGGAGATGGTTTCGCTTCTCGATTGGTAACAACCATCTCAGGAATTTTGTTGCTCTTGGTGATCGTAGGAGTAATTTTTGCTCCCGCACTTGTTCGGCTTTATGCACCAGAGTTTTCTACACAAGGCTTTGAGGCTGAGAATCAGATCGCGATCGCTTTTACCCGCTATTGCTTGCCGCAAATTTTCTTCCTTGGCCTCTTCACAATGCTCGGTCAGGTCGCCAACTCTCGAGGCTCTTTTGCTCCACTAATGTGGGCACCGATCGCTAATAACCTCGTGGTGATAGCGATTTTCGCTGGTGTTTTAGTGTTACAGGAATCTATAGCTATTGGAACAATCACTGATTTCCAAATTCAACTCCTTGGCTGGGGAACCACTCTGGGAATTGTTGTGCAAGCACTTATTTTGATTCCTGTGGTGAAAAAATCCGGAATTAAACTCCGCGTTAAATTCGGGCTCCATGGTTTAGGTAAATCCTTCTCACTTGCTGGTTGGACTTTGGTTTATGTCCTTATCTCACAACTTGGTTATCTAGTAACGGTTAATGTGGCAACAAGTGCTGCTGTGCGAAGTGCGCAAGAGGGAATCACTACAGGTGTTGGATTTACACCCTTTACTAGCGCTTACTACATCATGTTATTGCCGTACTCGATCGTCACAATTTCTATTGTGACCGCTCTCCTTCCTCATCTATCTAAGTTGGCTATTGAGAAGAATGTTGAAGAAGTCCGCAAACAACTTATTCGCGCAATCAAAATGGTTGGTGTTATTACTGTGCCAAGTGGAGTTGCCCTCTTCTTCTTT
>CAIUSQ010000307.1 GCA_903901905.1 uncultured Actinomycetes bacterium | reverse complement strand
GACCATGCGGCCTTTCACTACTTGCTTGAGGAAGTTGCCAAATAACCATTTCAACGATAAATCCATCTGGTAATAAGGTCTTGTCATGGAAAATTCTTATCGCCTTCATATGGTTAGTCTAGCCATATTAATTTAGGGTGTCAAGCACCATAATTTACATCTTTGTTTTATATCCATCCTCAAACAGATCACATTCGATCAAGGCGTTTTATAAATATGAAATCTAAAGCGGGGGTGCGACTATGGAAAATTGCTACATTCAAAAGTCATCTTTAACCTCAATGGAACTTCTTCTTACAGCTTTGGGTAACAAGGCCATTTTTTCTGTATGCAGAGATAAATAGGAACTCAGCTGCCGCTTCTCTTGTTCAAAGAGAGAAACTCCGCATATTGTGGCTACCTCGAAAACCACTCCGATAGAGCATCCGGGATCTCCCCGCTCAATGCGTTGCAATAAAGCGCGAGAAATTCCGGCGCGAGACGCGAGATCTGTTGTAGTCATTGCCTTTGCGTGTCGTGATTCACGCACGAGTTGGCCCAACAGTGCGAGTGCGTCTAATCTTTACTGTGAAAATGGACGTGAAAGAGGCTTAACCATATAAATGACTCATTAATAAATCATTAAGGCATTATTTGAAACATTAATGAATCATCCTATCAATAAATTATTTGGCAAATTAAATTTCCCCTGGAGATAAGTTATACTGGCATAACCACTTTGGAGCTTATCTTTGCGAGTTGTTTTAGACACATCAGTTTTGGTTTCAGCTTCTAAGTCTAGGCTTGGAGCAAGTTTCCACCTATTGTCTTCGTTACCACACCAAGATTTTGAAATTGCCATATCCGTAGCCCTCTACACAGAATGGCAAGCGGTTTTAACGCGACCTGAGCACATACCCCGCAATTCGACAGCAGAAAATGCTCTAGCATTTCTTCGGTACTTGGCTTCTGTGGCGCATTTGCAGGATGTCCATTTTTTATGGAGACCTTTTTTGCGAGATCCAGACGATGACATGGTTCTGGAATGCGCTGTAGCCTCTGGAAGCCAATTCATTGTGACGCATAACGTAAAAGACTTTAAAAGTGCGCCAGAACTAAAGGTTCGGGCAGTAACACCTTCAGAATTTTTAACTTTACTTAGGAGAAAACAATGACAGCTCTAACCGTTCGACTACCAAATTCAGTCCATCAAAAAGTCCGTGAATTAGCAGAACGCGAAGAAATCTCGGTAAATCAATTCATTGCCAGCGCGGTATCTGAAAAAATGGCGTCTGTTTTGACCATTGATTACCTTAAAGCTGAATCAGCTAAAGGCAATCGCAGCGACTTCGATTATTTTCTAAGTGTGGTGCCAAATAATGCCCCACTAGCTGGGGATGAATTACCGTCGCTTTAATTGCTCCATAAGAAAACTTACAAGTCATCTACACAAATTGTGCAGATGACTTGTAAAGAGCATTACTTCTTAGCGTATTCCTCAACAGGCTTGTCATTAGGCGTTGCCCAAGCAGCCTTGGTGAATTCAGTTGCTGGCAAACCTACACGCGTGTTTTTAGGAGGAATGG
>CAIUSQ010000306.1 GCA_903901905.1 uncultured Actinomycetes bacterium | reverse complement strand
TTAATTGCTGGCCTGACTAACACTGGAGTAAATGTCACTTTAGTTGGAGTCATTCCGACTCCGGGCTTGGCTCACTTAGTGCTCGCCCGCAAGGCGGATGCCGCGATCATGATTACCGCTTCCCATAACCCAGCCTCTGACAATGGAATCAAAATCTTTGGAAGCAATGGACAAAAGATTCCGGATGAAATTGAGCGAGAGATTGAGCGGTTAATCGACAGCAATCAAGAGGCAAAAACTTCGCACCAAGGGTTAGTTGTGACTGATGAAAATGGAAGAAGCGATTACATTACATATTTGCTTTCAACAATTTCAAAATCATTAAGTGGGATTACAGTTGTTGTTGATTGTGCACATGGAAGTGCGAGTACATATGCTCCTGAAGTTTTAAAACGTGCGGGAGCTAAAGTAATAGCGATTGGCGCATCACCAGATGGCGAAAATATAAATAAGGATTGTGGATCCACTCACTTAGATTTGCTCGCTGCAAAAGTTTTAGAAAGTAAAGCTGATCTAGGAATCGCGCATGACGGTGATGCCGATCGTGCACTTCTCATCGATGGAGATGGAAATGTAGTTGATGGTGATGCGCTGCTTGCACTTTTGGCGCTTTCAGCAAAGCGAAAAAATGAGTTACCAGGAAATAAAATCGTGGCGACAGTTATGAGTAACTTAGGATTTCTAAACAAGATGAAAAATGAAGGAATAGTTGTAGAAGTTGCGCAGGTTGGGGATCGATATGTGCTCGAACAGATGCTAGCTCATGAAATCTATTACGGCGGAGAACAATCTGGTCACATTATTTTACGTAAATTTGCAACGACTGGAGATGGAATTTTAACGGCTTTACATATTCTTGAATTAGTTGCAAATGGTGAAGCTAATGCAAAAAACTTATCGGAGATTTTTTCACCTTATCCTCAGGTTCTTTTAAACATACCTGTCAAAGATAAAGAGAAAGTGTTGACTTCGACCGATCTAAAAATAGCGACTGAATCTGCCGAAAGTGCATTAGGAAATGATGGCCGCATTTTGATTCGTGCATCGGGTACTGAGCCATTGATTCGAGTTATGGTTGAAGCCGATACACAAAGTAAAGCGGATGCAATAGCGAAAAAATTGGCTAACGCAGTAGAATCAATGGCTAATGCTTAGAGGGGAGTTCTGATGTGCGGGATCATCGGCTATGCCGGTCGCAATCAGGTTCTCCCAATAATTATTGAAGGTTTGCGCAGACTTGAATACCGCGGTTACGACTCTGCTGGAGTTGCTTTGATAACCACTGAGGGAATCTCAACAGTTAAGCGGGCTGGCAAATTAGTAGCACTAGAAGGTGCGTTGGACAAAATTGATTTGCCACCATCCATGACCGGCATTGGTCACACCAGATGGGCAACCCATGGTGCTCCTAATGACCGAAATGCGCATCCGCATTTAAATCCTGCGCAAGAGTTAGCGATTATTCATAACGGAATTATTGAAAATTATGTAAGCCTTCGGCGAGAACTTGAATCAGAAGGA
>CAIUSQ010000305.1 GCA_903901905.1 uncultured Actinomycetes bacterium | reverse complement strand
ACGGTACCGTTGAAGTACTCTCTCCTAGTGAAATCAACGCGGGCAATTCGAATTTTTACCTCACTATCAGTGGGCATCGTCGTTGTTTCTAGCATCTCCTGGTTAGGCCTTGGACAGGTTAGTGGTGCGCTTTCACGTATTGACGCCTTTGGCGCCGTAATTGATAGACCTGATAAACCAACATCTGCTTTGAACTATCTTATTGTTGGTGCAGATACTCGTGAAGGTTTAACAAAAGAACAGAGAAAACTGCTTCGCGTAGGAAGCACTAAAACAGCTGCAGGATCCAGGTCAGACACAATGTTAATTGTTCACATATCAAAGTCTCGAGATAAAGCAACAATTATTTCTATTCCTCGCGATTCTTTAGTAACTATTCCAGAACATCCTTCATCTTCAGGAAGTGGGAAAGTAATCCCTGCAGCACTTGGAAAAATTAATGCAGCATTTGCATTTGGAGGCCCACCATTATTAATTCAAACCATTGAAAATGAAACTGGAGTTAGAATTGACCATTACATTGAAATTGGTTTCGCTGGATTTGCCGGCATGGTTGATTCATTGGGTGGAATCGAAGTGTGTACTAAAAAAGATATCGACGATCCAGGTAGCCACTTAGTTTTAGCGGCTGGAGTACACACGCTCAATGGAATTGAAGCTTTGAAATATGTGAGAACAAGGGATTTTGATGGACTTGGCGACATTGGTCGAATGCAGCGCCAGCAGCAGTTTATGAGTGCAGTCTTGAGAAAAGTCACCAGTACGGGCGTTCTCCTTAACCCAATCAAACTGGTGAATTTCTTTAATTCACTCATAGCAACAGTTAAGACTGATGCCGAGTTAAATAAGAGCGATCTCCTGACACTTGCAAAACAACTAAAGAATTTAACTGCCAGCAACGTTAGAACTCTTACTATTCCACTAGGAAATGCGAATGCGCGAATTGATGGAGTTGGTTCAGTTGTTAAGTGGGACTCTGTTTTGGCCCCTGAACTATTTAACCGGTTAAGGGAAGATCTTCCCTTAACCGATATTGTTGAACCATCACCGGAGGAATCAGGTACTCCAACTCCAACAGTGATTGATAAATTCAAGACTCGTACAGCCGATGAAAATCCCTGCGGAGAGTTGAAGTAAAATGAAGGTTATGGATGAAAAGCTCTCAGTTATTGGTTGTGGTTATCTTGGAGCAACCCATGCAGCTTGTATGTCATCACTTGGTTACACGGTTGTTGGAGTTGATACTGATCCTATAAAAATTGCAGAGTTACAAAGTGGAAAATTGCCATTTTATGAGCCAGGTTTAGACACACTCTTGGCACAGGAGATGAAATCTGGACGATTGTCTTTCACAACAGATGTTTCAGCTGTTGCAGATGCCGATGTTCATTTTATTTGTGTTGGAACCCCCCAGAGCAAAGATGGCCTAGCTGCTGATTTAACCTATGTGAAATCAGCTGTTGCTGCAATTTCACCCTACCTAAAGAAAGGTTCATTGGTTGTTGGTAAATCCACTGTGCCTGTAGGAACTGCACAATCACTTCGTGAAGAATTGGCAAAAACCGCACCGCACTCTGATTTGGCTTGGAATCCAGAGTTTCTTCGTGAAGGTTTTGCAGTTGAAGATACGTTGACGCCCAATAGATTAGTCGTTGGCGTGGCAAATGATTTAGCTGAAGGTATTCTCAAAAAAATCTACAAGCCAATTCTTGACCTTGGTACTCCCTGGATCCGTGCCGACTTACCCACATCTGAATTAGTAAAGGTTGCTGCAAACTCTTTCCTTGCAACAAAGATTTCTTTTATAAATGCAATGGCTGAAATTTGTGAGGCAGCTGGAGGTGATGTGACTGTGCTTGCAAAGGCAATTGGTTATGACCCACGCATAGGAAACAAGTTCCTACAAGCTGGAATCGGTTTTGGAGGAGGATGTCTTCCGAAAGATATTCGTGCATTTATGGCCAGAGCAGAAGAGCTAGGTGCAAAACAAGCGTTGGAATTTTTGCGTGAGATTGATGCCATTAATCTTCGTGCTCGACTTCGTGTGATCGATGTAGTCCGTAGCGAGCTCTCTGAAGATTTATCTAAGTACAAAATTGCAGTTTTGGGTGCAACGTTCAAGCCAGATAGCGATGACGTTCGTGATTCCCCAGCCCTAGATATCGCTGCCCAACTAAATGCTGCTGGCGCACAAGTCGTTGTTAACGATCCTCAAGGAATTGAAGCTGCACGTAAGCGTTTTCCGAATTTGGAATACGCTGTCAATGTAAACGATGCATTGAAGGATGCAGATTTAGTTTTACATTTAACGGAGTGGAAAGAGTATCGACAGATTGATCCCGCTGCGATTTCTTCATTAGTGAAGAATAAAATCATTATCGATGGTCGAAATATGTTAGATCGAGATCTATGGCGCAAAGCAGGGTGGAAGTTTCGCGCACTAGGTCGCACTGACTAGTTTAAATCAAGCATCTAACTCGGTATGTACTGCACCATCACTCATCAATCTCTCCACTCATATAGTCAATCGCATGCTGGATCTCATTAGTTAGATCTTCCAGGCTCTCCCCCAGCAAAGTTATATGACCAACTTTGCGACCTGGGATTACTTCGTTCCCATACTGATGAAATTTAAGTGCCGGAGTTCTTGCCATTAAATGCAAATATGGGCGATACATATCCATTTTTTTATCGCCAAGTTTTTTACCAACAAGCAGATTGCCCACAACAGCAAAAGGTGCCGTCATTGTTGGATCTCCTAAAGGCAAGTCAAGAACTGCTCGCAAATGCTGTTCAAACTGACTTGTCCGGGCACCTTCTATTGTCCATAACCCTGAGTTGTGAAGGCCCATTGCAAGCTCGTTGATAAAAATCTCATCTTCTCTTACGAACATTTCCACAGCCGCGACACCAACTACACCAACAATTTCTGCTATTTCAATCGCCATCTTTTGGACTCGTTCGCTTAAATCTTGAGAAAGTTTTGGCACGGGTGCGATCGACATAATGCTTATTCCATCTTTTTGCACGTCCATAGTTGCTGACCATGTTGTTGCTTGGCCGTGTGGTGAGCGGGCAACAATGACTGTTATCTCATAATCAATATCAAGTGGTCGCTCAATGAGAGTTTTTCCGTTTTTCTCTTTGTGTTCTAAACCAGGTTTATCAACCAGTTTCAACCGCAAGGCTTCGTTATTTTGTGAGAGCTCTAACGCTGCTGAAGATGGGCGAACAACTACACCATCGGCTTCGATTGCTCGAATAATACTCAGTGGAATTAACTCATTTACGAAAGTAATGACATCACATTTTTTAGCAAATTTGCGAATTGCATCCAAGTCTTTGTAACTTCCGATTTCGTGATTACAAATCTGTGCCGCTGAATCATTTAGATCTGATGCATATATCAAAAGATCGACGCCTAAGGCTGCAGCAGGAGCCACACACATTCGAGTAAGCTCTCCACCGCCGACTACTCCTAGGGTCGGAAATTTGTTCTTCACGCAATTATCCTAGTAGTCAGAATTAGTTTGATTAGATTTCATTAATTGATTTATGCCATTTAACGAGTACCTTTAACCCGTGCCTTCGAATCACCCAACAATTGTTCTAGCATCTGCCTCAAAGAGTCGTCGTCGATTGCTTGAATCGGCTGGACTCTCACCAAAAATTATGGTCAGTAATGTTGATGAAGAAACAGAGTTCTTCAACTCTATGAACCCATCAGATATGGTCATCGCACTTGCCATCACAAAGGCACACACCGTCCGTGAGCAGATAGATTTTCCTGCAATTATTATTGGATGTGATTCAACTTTCGAGTTCGAAGGTAAATCACTTGGTAAGCCCGGTACGCCGGAGATCGCTATCGAGCGCGCCAAGAGAGTTCGTGGCAAAAGTGGAGTTTTACATACTGGGCATTGCATTATCGATACTTTCAAAGATCGGGAAATCTCTGATCGAGTCACAACTCGAGTCAATTTTGCGAATATAAGTGATGAAGAAATAATCGATTACGTTGCAACCGAAGAACCGCTAGATGTTGCTGGTGGATTCACACTAGATGGATTTAGTTCACCATTTATTTCTAGCATTGAAGGTGACTACACCAATGTTGTTGGAATCTCGATGCCGTTTTTAAGGATGGCCAGTGCTCAACTTGGATACTCATGGCCTCAAGTCAAGGCAATGCAATAATGAAATCAAACTCTGTGACAGTATTGAGCCATGAGTAAATCTGATCTTCTATACAGCGATCCCCTTGCAGCAGCTGTTGCTGCCGCAGATGAAATCGCCAAGAAAACAGGGGTGGCAAAACATGATGTTGCACTTGTCATGGGCTCTGGATGGGTAAGTGCCGTTGATGCACTTGGCGCACCTGCATTTGAATGTAATGCTGAAGAGTTGACTGGATTCTTACCACCTGCGGTCGAAGGCCATTCAGGCAAAGTTCGATCTTATGAAATCGATGCAGGTGAGAAGAAAATGCGGGCGCTTGTATTTCTGGGTCGAACTCATTTGTACGAAGGTAAAGGAATTGAGCCGGTAGTTCATGGCGTGCGAACAGCAGTCAAGGCTGGTTGCAAAGTAATTATTTTGACTAATGCTTGTGGTGGAATCAATACAGCTTACAAAGTTGGTCAACCAGTATTAATTCGCGACCACATCTCATTAACAGCCGTTTCGCCATTATCTGGTGCAACGTTTGTAGATTTGACCGACCTGTATAGCAAGCGAATCCGTGGGATTGTAAAGAAAGAGGATTCCACTCTTCAAGAGGGTGTCTACGTTCACTGGCGTGGACCAACCTATGAAACTCCTGCAGAGATCCTGATGATGCGAACTATGGGTGCAGATTTAGTAGGTATGTCAACGGTCCCAGAAGCGATAGCTGCGCATGCACTTGGTGCAGAGGTTCTTGGAATTTCACTGGTGACAAACGCCGCAGCTGGTGTAACTGGTGAGAAGTTAAACCATGAAGAAGTTATTGCCGCTGGTCCAGCTGCCGCGGATCGAATGGGCTCTCTCCTTAAAGGTGTAATTCCAAAGTTACTCTGAAACCATGGACCAAAAATTTTTACAGGAAGTTAAAGAGTGGATTCTTGATGATCCAGATGCGCATACCGCTGCCCAACTTCAAAGTTGGCTTGATTCCAATAATGAAATAGAACTTCGCGCATCTTTTAATGGTTTCTTGCAGTTTGGTACTGCGGGGTTGCGTGGCCCAGTTCGCCCTGGCCCATCTGGAATGAATAGAGCAGTTGTTGCCCGAACATCTGCAGGATTAGTTGCATACATGAAATCACATGGCTTGAAATCAGTTGTTATTGGACAAGATGCCCGTCATGGTTCTAAGGAATTTGCAGTTGAAGCCGCGCAGATTTTTTCTGGTGCTGGAATGACAACAATGGTTTTGTCACATCCTTTACCAACTCCTGTTCTTGCATTTGCAACAAATGAGCTTGGTTGTGATGTTGGGATTATGGTTACTGCCAGTCACAATCCGCCACAAGATAATGGTTTTAAGGTCTATCTCGGCGGAATAGTAGATGGGCTCACATATAGGGGCTCTCAAATAACTTCTCCAACTGATTTATTAATCGCAGATGAAATTTCGAAGGTTGTTTCAACTAAGAGCATTCCGCGAGCAGACAAATGGAGCATTGTTGATGGACAGCTTGTGAAAAAATATGTTTCTCGTACGGCTCAGTTGGCAAAGAATCCAGGAAAATTAAAGATTGTTTACACCGCTATGCATGGAGTTGGAACTGAGACGTTGCTCGCGGTATTTAAAGCAGCTGGATTTGATCCCCCTCATCTAGTTGTGGAGCAGGCGCAACCCGATCCAAATTTTCCTACAGTTGCTTTTCCAAATCCTGAAGAACCAGGTGCAATGGATTTAGCCATGGAGTTGGCAAAAAAATCTCAAGCAGATTTAGTGATTGCAACTGATCCAGATGCAGATCGTTGTGCAGTTGCAATCAAAGATCCAATAGGTGGTTGGAGAATTCTCCATGGTGATGAGTTAGGTGCGGTTTTCGCTCATGTTATTTCCCAAGAGAGCAATTTAGGAATTTTTGCAAATTCCATCGTCTCCTCAACAATCGTAAAGAAAATTGCTCAAAACCGCTCCATAAAGTTCCAAGAAACACTGACTGGATTTAAGTGGATTTCAAAGATCCAAAATCTTTCATTTGGATATGAAGAAGCCCTTGGTTACTGTGTTGATCCTGAAACTGTTAATGACAAAGATGGCATATCTGCTGCTATTTTTATTGCACAGATCGCGACAGATTTAGCGCGCGATGGAAGAACTATTCTGGATCTTCTCAGCGATATCTGGAGTATGCATGGATTTCATGGAACAGAGCAGATCTCGATTAGAGTTAAGGAAATTAGCAAGATTAAAAGTTTGCTTTCCTCTTTGCGCATCAATCCACCACAGCAGATTGCCGGCCGTCAAGTTACATTGATCGAAGATTTGTCCAAACCAACAGATGGCTTACCGCCAACGGATGGATTGCGAATCTGGCTAGAGGGATCGATACGAGTCATTATTCGTCCAAGTGGCACTGAAGCAAAGCTCAAGTGTTACATTGAGGTCATTGAAAAGAATGCAAAGATCGCAGATGAGATTTTAAGTCAATTACGACCATCGTTGAAGGAATTGCTATCGTGAGTTTTTACGGATTAGTTGATGGTAGTGAAGCATCGCTAAAAACCTATTTGAATAAACTTTCAGGTGTAGATCAAGTTGGAGCAAATGCACGTGCTGCGATGCTTGCAACTAGAAGTATTAAGACAACTTCAAAACGATGGGCAATAGATACTGCTATCTCTATGGTTGATCTAACAACTTTGGAAGGTGCAGATACTGTGGGAAAGGTCCAAGCTCTTTGCACAAAAGCTGTGCGGCCTGACCCGACTGATTCGAGCGTTCCAAGTGTTGGCGCAATCTGCGTTTATAACGACATGGTTGGTGTAGCTCGAAAGCATCTTGATTTGATTGGCGGTGAACATGTGCCCGTTGCTGCCGTATCAACTGCTTTTCCATCGGGGCGTGCATCTATTGAAGTGAAAGTTCTAGATACTCAGGATGCAATCGATGCTGGTGCTAGTGAAATAGATATGGTCATTGATCGCGGAGCATTTTTAGAAGGACGATTAATTGATGTATTCAACGAAATTGTTACCATTCGCCAGGTGTGTGGTGAAAAGGCCCATCTCAAAGTTATCTTTGAGACTGGTGAGTTAGTCACGTATGACAATGTGCGAAAGGCCTCATTTTTAGCAATGGCTGCGGGAGCTGACTTCATTAAGACTTCAACTGGCAAGGTGGCACCTGCTGCAACTGCCCCAGTAGTTTTGGTGATGCTAGAAGCGGTTCGGGATTTTTACGAAATGACTCAAAAACGAATCGGGGTCAAGCCTGCAGGTGGAATTCGCAACACAAAAGATGCGATTAAACAGTTGGTCTTGGTGAAGGAGACTGCTGGTGAAGAATGGCTCAATTCAAAGTTATTTCGCATAGGAGCAAGTGCACTGCTCAATGATTTATTGATGCAGCGAATGAAAATGGACAATGGCTACTACGCTAGTCCAACCTATGTGAGTGTGGATTAGTTAATGATTAGGGTTAAAAAGGATTGGAGCGATCGATGAGTTTTGAATACGCACCGGCTCCAGAGTCACGCGCGATCACAAACATTAAGCCAAAGTATGGCCACTTCATCGGTGGAAAATTTGTTGCTGGGAGTAAGCATTTTCCAACGATAAATCCCGCCACTGAAGAGATCCTTAGCAAAATTGCTTTGGCTGGTAAATCCGAAGTTGACGCCGCCGTTAAAGCAGCGCGTAAAGCTTTTAACTCAACCTGGTCAAAGACTTCTGGCAAAGAACGTGGAAAATATCTTTTTCGAATTGCACGTATTTTGCAAGAGCGTGCTCGTGAATTTGCAGTCTTAGAAACTTTAGATAACGGTAAACCTATCCGCGAATCACGCGATACTGATATTCCATTAGCGGCCGCACATTTTTTCTATCACGCAGGTTGGGCAGATAAGCTCGAATATGCAGGCCTTGGTAGTTCTCCAAAACCATTAGGCGTTGCCGGACAGATTATTCCTTGGAATTTCCCATTATTAATGTTGGCATGGAAAGTTGCACCGGCGTTAGCTACGGGAAACACAGTTGTTCTAAAACCTGCCGAATCAACTTCACTAACTGCACTTTTATTTGCTGAAGTTTGCCAACAGGCCGAACTGCCTGCTGGTGTTGTAAATATTGTCACCGGTGATGGTTCAACGGGTGCTCTAATTGTTAATCATCCAGGTATAGATAAAATCGCATTTACTGGATCAACAGAGGTTGGAAAGATTATTGCGCGATCAGTTGCGCCAACAAAAAAGAGTGTGACTTTAGAGTTAGGCGGCAAAGGAGCAAACATAGTTTTTGAAGACGCCGCTATCGATGAAACTGTTGAGGGAATCATTGATGGCATTTTCTTTAACCAAGGTCATGTTTGTTGTGCCGGCTCTCGATTACTTCTGCAAGAAAATGTAGCTGAAGAGGTCTTGCATAAACTTAAGAAGCGCATGCAGAAAATCCGTGTTGGAGATCCATTGGATAAAAACACCGATGTTGGCGCGATAAATAGTAAAGAGCAGCTCGCAAAAATTATCGAACTTGCAAAAGTTGGAGATAGTGAAGGCGGTCAGCGTTGGAGTCCGGCCTGTGATCTACCTAAAAAGGGCTATTGGTTTGCACCAACAATTTTCACGGGCGTTACTGCAGCACATCGAATTGCCCGGGAAGAGATATTTGGACCTGTTCTTTCAGTACTAACTTTCCGCACCCCACAAGAGGCAATTGAGAAGGCAAATAACACCCCATTTGGCTTATCTGCAGGTATTTGGGGCGAGAAAGGTTCAAAGACCTTGTGGGCTGCCCAGCAACTTCGAGCCGGTGTTATCTGGACTAATTCATTCAATAAGTTTGATCCGACATCTCCTTTTGGTGGATATAAAGAATCTGGCTGGGGTCGCGAAGGTGGGCGACATGGTTTGGCTGCATACCTCAAAGGAGTTTCCAATGAGTAGGGGGTTTTGCTGTGAGTAATCGAATAGATGTTAAAAAAACTTACAAACTATTTATCAACGGATCATTTCCTCGTAGCGAATCTGGCCGTACATATGAAGTGAAAACTTCTAAAGGTGCATTCCTTGCAAATCCATGTCTTGCGTCAAGAAAAGATCTGCGAGAAGCAGTTGTCGCAGCACGCGCAGCTCACAACGGTTGGAGCAAAGCTACGGCATATAACCGTGGACAGATTTTGTATCGAATTGCAGAGATGCTACAGGGTAGAACATCTGAGTTTATTGAAGAGATTATGGTTACAACTGGTGTTACAAAAGTAAAGGCAGAGAAGGAAGTTCTGCAAGCAGTTGATACCTTAGTTTGGTATGCAGGGTGGAGCGACAAGATCTCATCTCTGACTGGTTCAAATAATCCAGTTGCTGGTCCTTTTTATAATTTTACGATTCCGGAAAGTATGGGTGTTATATCGGCAGTTGCACCTGAGAATCCATCACTGCTGGGGTTAGTTGAATCTATTGCACCGATTATCACTTCCGGAAATACTGTAATTATCCTGGCAAGTACTAAGGCGCCCTTATCTGCCATGAGCTTTGCCGAAGTTCTAGCAACAAGTGATCTGCCAGCTGGTGTAGTCAATATTTTAACGGGCAAAAAAGATGAAATCGCACCTTGGATGGCATCACATATGGATATCGATGCCATGGATATCTCTGGGCTGTCTACAAAGTTAATTACAGAGATCAAAGTTGCTGGGGCCGAAAATCTAAAGAAAGTTCACAGTTTTAAAGGCGCTACTCCTCATCGAATTACTGCCTTTACAGAGAGTAAAACTATCTGGCATACCATCGGGGTTTAGAGTTTAAGAAAGAAAGTTCTAATTTTTAGATTTAATAGTATCAAGCCATAGTTTTACAACGGCTTCTACATCTAAATCCAATGTCACACGGACTTTTGCCGAATCTTCTAAATCAATCGGTTCAAGTTCGCGTAAAAATGCATCACGTCTATCAACAATTGTCTGACCGCGCGCCGGGCCTGCTGATGTATCTACAACCACATCAAACATCGCAGTAGTAAATAATTCAGGGCGAATTACGCTTGCTACTGCCCCATAGTCGCCTAAAGTGATTGGAGAAACTCCTAATCGCTCCATAAATGCTAAAGCTAGTGCTCCTCCAAACTGCGCGGATTTTGAGGAAGAACTTTGGAGCTCAAGGGCTTGTTCATGAGTGATTCCAGGGCGCATGAAGACGTCGAGGCCATACATAGTTATTGGAACTCCACTTTGAAAAACTATTGCCGCGGCCTCTGGATCGTGCCAAACATTGAACTCAGCTGTTGCAGTGGCATTACCAGCAGATGCAGAGCCGCCCATTAAAACGATTCTATGTATTTTCTTAGCTGTCTCTGGAAAAGCTCTCAAGAACAAAGCGATGTTTGTTAAGGGCGCTAAAGGAACTATTGTCACTGGCTCTGATGAGTTTTCAATCAAATCTCGAAGTAGTTCAACAGCAGAACGCGGATCAATTTTTCGCTTCGATGGAGCAATACCTAGATCTCCCATACCATCTGCGCCATGTACGTATTCGGCATATTGACTCTCCCCTAGTAAAGGACGAAGGGCTCCACGTGCAACTGGAATATCTGGTGCTTGCGCTGCATCTAAAACTTTGAGGGTATTTGCAACAACATTATCAATGTTTGTGTTGCCATCCACGCAAGTGATACCAAGCAGTTTGATATCAGGATGTACTGCGGCAAATAAAACTGCAAATGCATCGTCGATGCCAGAATCTACATCCAAAATGATTGAAGTTTTTCCCATAGCCAGTACCCTATCGTAATGAGTGAAAATCAGACCGCTGTTATTGCAGTCGTTGGAAGTGCGATGATGGATTTAACTGCCTATGCCAATGTATTACCAGAGCCAGGTCAAACACTTGTCGGCGAAGTCTTCACAACAGGTTTTGGGGGCAAAGGTGCTAACCAAGGCGTGATGGCTGCATTGTGTGGAGCCCAAGTTCACTTCATTGGAAAACTTGGGAAAGATGTATTTGGAGATACCATCGCAGAAAACTTCAATAAAGTTGGCATCAATGTTTCATATGTAGATCGCAGTGATGCACCCACAGGAGTTGCACATATTTGGGTTGATGGCGACGGTGAAAATAGGATCATAATTATTCCGGGAGCAAACCATGAGATTGAAATCAACCGAGCCGTAGATGCGATCAATAACATTCCTAATCTCAATATTGTGATAGCCCAATGTGAAATTAAACAAGATGTAACGGTAGCCGCGTTTAAAGCTGCAAAGAGCCGCGGGTGCACAACGATTTTAAATCCCGCTCCATTTGAAAAACTCTCTCAGGATTTGATAGATCTTTGCGATTGGATAATTCCTAACGAAGTTGAGTTTCGTGAGCTTCACGGTGCTTCGCCCGCTAGTGATGAGATTTTAAAAAGCTTTAGACCTGGCAAGAATTCCATTGTTACGTTGGGTAGTCAGGGTGCAATCTTTATAGATTCTGATGGCTCAATTACTCGATGTGCAGCGCCTCAAACAACACCAGTAGATACAACAGGTGCAGGTGATAGTTTTGTGGGCAGCTTTGCTTTCGCCTTAGCTAAGGGCGATGATCCCGCCAGTGCTATGAGTTTTGGCGTAAAAATTGCATCTCGCAGTGTTACTAAAAAAGGTGCCCAGTCGTCTTACCCAGATCAAGCGGAGATAAAAACGCTTTCATAGCCTCGCAACACGAATGTTGGACGACGAACTGGCTTAGTTGAAAGTTGCATATCAGGGTACTTTTCCCATAACGCAGGCAACGAAACGCTCATTTCAAGTCTTGCTAATGGGGCTCCAAGACAGAAGTGAATACCTGCACCAAAACCAATGTGGGGATTTGGATCGCGGGTTATGTCCATGGTTTCTGCGGAAGTAAAAACCGTTTCATCGCGATTTGCTGAACCAATCAATGCAGCTATTTTCTGCCCTTCTTTAATCTTAACTCCCCCGATTTGTGTATCGGCAGTGGCGGTTCGCTCAAACAAATGTAATGGAGCATCAAAGCGCATGAACTCTTCTAATGCTGTGTTAGTTAATTCCCTAGGCTTTTCTCGAAGCAGTTTGGTTTGGTCAGGACGTTCTAAAACCGCCACCATTCCATTTCCAAATGCATTCACACTTGCTTCATGGCCTGCGTTAAGTAGTAAAATACAAGTTGCTACCAACTCCTGCATATTGAGCTTTTCGCCATTTTCTTCAACTGTTGCTAACTCTGAAATCAAATCTTGGCCGGGGGTTTTTTTACGCTGCTCGGCCAATCCGCGCACATAATCGGCAAATTCACGTCCTGCTTTCTTAGCATCATCTTGATACTGCAAAGATGGATTTACTTCATACATCTTCACAATCGCTTGCGACCATGGACGAAGTAAATGCTCCTCGCTTTCAGGAAAGCCCAAAAGATCGGCAATGATCTTTACTGGCAAGGGCTCGGCATAATCTGCAATGAGATCAAAGGACTCGCCAGATTTAACTTTTTCATCAATTGCATCCAATAATTTTTGAGTAATCCGTTCGACAGAAGGCCGCATACCTTCAATTTTTTGGCGATTAAATGCCTTGGCCACTAGTGAGCGCAGCCGAGTGTGCTTAGGTGGTTCGCTATCTAAAATTGAGTCGGCATGTAGCCAATTGAAAACCTCCCATTCAAACTCTGGAGTTTTTGGCGCAAAGATTCGTCCTAATGCTTTGTTACGAAATACATCATTGGCATCACCATGTTTAGCGGCCAAAAACATCTGCATATCTTGATGCCAAACAGGACCTTCGTTCATGCGCAGTTGTTTAAGCGCGGGATATGGATTGGCAACAAACTCTGGATCGTTAAAATTTAAGGCGGAATTACTCATTTTCCGGATGAAATCTTTTCATACCCAGGCTTGATTACCTTTTCTATAATCTCTAAACGCTCTGGGTATGGAATAAAAGCACTCTTCATCGCATTAATTGTTAATCGTTGGAGCTCTGCAAAATTCCAATTGAAGGCCTTAACCGCTTCTTCCATTTCAAATGACATCGAAGTCTGACTCATTAATCTATTATCAGTATTGAGTGTCACTCGAAAACGAAGTTGAGCAAGTTTGCCAATTGGGTGTTCGGCATAACTTGTTGCCGCACCCGTTTGTAAGTTTGAGGTTGGACATAGCTCTAGTGGAATTCTTCGATCTCGAACATAAGATGCGAGTCGACCAAGCTTTGGTGTAGTTCCAGAGAAATCAATATCATCGATGATTCGAACTCCGTGACCTAACCTTTCGGCTCCGCAGAGTTGGATTGCTTCCCAGATTGAGGGGAGTCCATACGCTTCACCAGCATGGATAGTAAAATGGGCATCTTCTTTACGAAGATAATCAAAAGTATCTTTTT
>CAIUSQ010000304.1 GCA_903901905.1 uncultured Actinomycetes bacterium | reverse complement strand
TGATTGCACTGAGTTCACTTTCTAACTCCTTTAACCGATCGTCCCCACCTTCTAGATCTGCGATGGCATTCTTTGAGCTCTCAAAACGATCGATAAGGGCGATGAGTTCATCATCGGCTGATTGCGACCCACCGTATTTTTTTATGAGTGAGTTAATCTCAGCTTTGCGACTATTCAGGTAATCCAGACGAGTTGGATCGGCCTCTAAGTTCGCTAAATATGAAGCGAGAACGCCCTTTGCATCATCTACCAAAAAGAAAGCCTCGCTCACCCATTGATATAGCTCCTCAATTTGTGAATCCTTTGCCCGCACAGAATCCAGAGATTTTCGAACTATTCCAAGGGTCGTAAGAGATCCGGACTCCTCCTCCTCAATAACTGAGGATGCGTTTTGCGCCGCTAAGCGCAGATCTTCAACGCTAGATAAACGTGAAATCTCTGTAACGATTTCCTGGAGCTCACCGCGTTCAAGCTTTAACTTTGCCATCACGGTGGCAAACTCTCGCAGCGCAGCAAGTTCTGCGTCTCTTGAATCAATACTTTTCTTCATCGCAGCAATGCGTACCTTGAGATCGTGATAGCTCGCTAACTCTTTCTGATAGGAACCCAGAGCCTCAAGCAGGGTCTTGCCGCCAAATCTATCCAGCAGGTCTCGCTGCTTTGCTGCCTTAGTCATATTTAAGTTCGCAGCTTGAGCATGGACTTCTACTAAGTTCTCACTTGCAGCCGCCAAAACACTTGATGGCACAGCGATTGCATTACTGGTTGCTTTGCTCTTGCCATCGGCATTAACGGTTCTGGTGAGAATCAACTGTCCATCTTCGATTTGTAAGCCGTTTTCCTCAAAAACTTCATGTAAGGATTTAGGAACGCTAAAACTTCCACTTGCAACTAATCTCTCACTGCCTTTTCGAACAAGTGAACTATCGCTTTTGCCACCCAAAATCAGATTCAAAGCAGTCAAAATCATTGTTTTTCCCGCGCCGGTTTCACCTGTTAAAACAGTGAATCCTGGGGAAATTTCAATCGTGGAGTGTTCAATAACTCCGATGGAGCGGATAGATATCTCTTCTAGAAATGTGCGATCACTCACCGCGCCAGCCCTCAACGGGAAGTTTAAATTTGGCCACCAATCGATCACTAAAGACGGTGTTGGATAAATGCGCCAACTTAACAACATGGGAATCTTTGGTGATGTGAACTCGATCTCCTGATTGAAGTGCCGATTTTCTTAAAGAGTCAGCTGATAAGACAGCATCCTTAGATTCCACTCGAACAACAATGTCAGATTGTGGAGAGATAACTAGTGGACGCGAGAAAAGAGCGTGGGCTGAAATCGGCAAGACAACTAATGCATCAACTTCAGGCCACACAACTGGACCGCCTGCAGAAAAAGCATAAGCAGTTGAACCTGTTGGTGTGGAACAAATCAAGCCATCACAGCCCCAACGGGAGATTGGGCGTCCATCAATTTCAAGAAAAAGTTCAACCATTGTTGATCTCTCGCGCTCTACCGTTACTTCATTGAGCGCCCATCCTTCAGAGACTGTTTTACCATCGCGCTTTACTGCATATTGCAAAACCATTCGGGAATCTAAAACATATTCTTTTTTCGTGATCGCTGAGACGATTGTAGCAAGAGGTGGTTTTTCAACTTCAGCCAAGAATCCAACATGTCCCAAATTCACGCCCAGCAATGGAATTTGCTGCTCTCGCGTAACCTCTGCTGCGCGCAACATTGTGCCATCCCCACCCAAAACTACTGCGACCTCAAGCTTTGGCATCGCTTCTACTTCACATTTTGTAACACCTGGAATCACGACGTCAGAAATCGTGAACAGTGAAAATCCACCAGCTTGGAAATCTTTCGCAAGAGCCATTGCAGCATCTACTGCTTCCTTGCGTGAAGGATTACAGACAAGAAGTAAATTGCGCTCACTCATTTATTGCGGTCCAATCGCTATCGCTTGATCTAAAGCTTCATGATTTATCTCTGGGGCTCCTCGACGTAGCCACAAGAAATACTCAACATTTCCAGCAGGTCCAGGTAGTGGACTGGCTGCAATGCCTAAGGTTCCAAGACCGACATCATAAGCAGAATCAGCAACTTCAATAACAGCTGCTTTTCTCAGCGCAGGATCTCGAACGACGCCGCCAGCTCCAAGCTTTTCACGACCTACTTCAAATTGGGGCTTAACCATCACAACAAAATCTGCCTCAGGCTTTGAGACTGCAGCTAGAGCTGGCAGAACAAGGGTTAGGGAAATAAAAGAGAGATCTGCAACGACCAAATCAATCGGTTCGCCAATGATCTCGCCCGTTAAATGGCGGATATTGGTGCGATCATGAATGACTACGCGTGGATCTTGACGAAGCTCCCAAGCCAGTTGCCCATAACCAACATCTACTGCAACTACCTTTTGGGCTCCTCGGCGCAGCAAAACATCGGTAAATCCACCAGTTGATGCTCCTGCATCTAAACATCTTTTGCCCTCAACTACGACGCCAGAAAATGCATCGAGTGCCCCAGCTAATTTGTGGCCACCTCTGGAAACGAAGTCATCTCTCTTGCCATGCAACTTAATCGAAGTTTCAGCATCAACCATTGTCGCTGGCTTTGTTGCTGGAATTCCATTTACCAAAACAGATCGCGCTTCAATTAAATCCGATGCCTGTTCGCGCGAACGGGCTAGTTCCCGGCGCACCAACTCAGCATCAAGACGGATTTTCACTTGTACTACTTACAGCCCATCAATAGATGAAAGGGCAGTCGATAGCTTTTGGTGTAATTGTTCATAGCGATCTCCATGATCGTTAACACTCATCGAATCAACCTCAACTAATTCGCTGCGAACTTCTTCAACTAGATTTTTACCCTGTGTGTGTTCAGAGGCCGTTGTCATTTTTTACTCGCTTTCTTAGGTGCAGCTTTTTTAACTTTCTTCTTCTTCGCTTCATCAGACTTCTTAGAAGACTTACCCATTTTCAGACGAGCAACCTCCTCTTTCAATGCTTCAAACTCCCCGCGCTTTACAAAGCCCATCTTGGAAACTGAGCGCTCTACTTCATCTTCAATTTTGATTTTTAGCGCTTCGCCACCTTCACGCAGCCATTGATTAACAGTTGAAGCAACTTCTGAAGCGTTCTTATCTCCATCAGTTACTTTGCCCAGATATGTGCGCAGCGTTGAAAAAATGTCGTTTGCCATAGTGCCAAGTCTACCTAAATTCGAGATACTCAACCGCTTCAAGAGGACACACTTTAAGGCATTAGAGTGAACGACCGGAGAACAAATCAGCGTCTGTGGAATCCTTTACGAGAAAAGGTTACCGTTTCTCTGTTTTCCGGACAGTCTAACGGCTATTATTGCGACTCAGCCCAATATCGGCCAGTAATGTTGCATACATGAGTTGAATGCGAACTCTGAGTGAAGCAGGCATCCCCGAACCTAAATTCAGAAGACACAACACTAATCGGTGGGTTAGGTTAAAACCAAAATATCATCACCATGAAAGTGCACGAAGCGGGTTGGTATGAAGTAATGCGTCAACATCATCGGATGTCAACCCACGAGCTAAGAAGTCTTCGCTAAGTGGGCCTACTACATAGTCGTACCCCAATCCACCAAAAGATTTTAAATCGCTTCGAAAGCACCTGTCACTAGAGATCAACAATTGATCTCTATAGCCTTTACTAATCAAATTCAAAAGCGAGTCCATGCGGGCCTCGTGTGGGTTCATATGATTTCTGCCAAAAGTGTCGAATTGCAAAAACACGCCCAAATCCAATAATTCAAGATGATAATCAGTATCGAGGTACGTGTCAGCGTGGCCAATAATGACACGCGTGGGGCTTACACCTTCATGAAGCAAGATATCCAATTGGGATCGACCTACCGGATACATCGAGGAATGGGTGCTAATCGGAGACCCAGTTTCGAGGTGAGCAAAAGCAGATGCGCGCAATACTCTCTCCTCAATCGCACTGACCACATCACGGTCAACACCTATTTCGCCTATCAAGCCTGCATAGGCCCTTTGTCCATCACCAATATCAATGCCGATTGTCAAATCTTCGATCAATATCTTAGCGAGCTCTTTTGTTGTTAGCTCATCTATGTACGCTGGGTAAAATGCTTTTCTATACCAACCCGTAGACATAATAATATTCACCTCACTCGCTAATGAAAGTGTCATCAGCTTCTTTGGTTCACGACCAAGATCGATTGGCGTGATGTCAACAACTACCTGGCCTCCTGATTTCTTAAAGTCTACAAGCTCACGCTTGGCTAATTCCAAATCATTGAGAAGGTGATCAGAATTACCAGTAATCCGCGTGAAATCGCAAAAAATGTGCTCATGAGGCAGAATTCTCCCGCTTGGCGAAAGAATCTCCTGGTCTACGCAATGTAACCCTGTCACTGAGTCGAATCCACGATGAGCGTCACAATTTAATAGGCTCACTAAGCATGCTCAATAAGCATTCCACAGTTTGAATTGAGGAACTAAGACTCACCCATTCCTCTCCACCATAGAAGCCTGCAGCCAAAGATCCGAATCCAACGGCAGGAATATCTCTAATTCGAATTGGAAAACGTATATCACTTGCCGAGTGCCAGTTGTAATCAACAATTGCGACTCCAGTAGATCTTTCAATTTCTTCTCGAACTCGATTTTGCAATTCACTCGATACATTGAGTGCTGGATTCGCCCTAATGCCCACCAACTCCACGCTCACCTCACACTCGCTCCCTGATACATCAATCCATTTCTTTGAACGGGATGAGACTATTTCGAGAATTTCAGAAAAAACCCCCAGGGTGAACCATGCTGAAATATCAATCTCAATTCGGTCTGAAATTCCAAATTTCGGTGCAAAGCTAGTTAAATTATTAACAGACCAAACTATTTCGGAGTCTTTCCAGGAATTTACCTCCAAAATGAGCTCTGCCGCAGAGATAGCTGGGTTGACTCCAGTACGAGGATCAGCGCTTGCAGGTGTACGAATTTCCAGAGGAACGGGGACTTTCCCACGGATAATAATTCGAATTGTTGCTACTCCGCGTGAGGAAATTTTAAGATCCGATAGACCTCGACCTGTCTCTGCGGGATGGCAGTAAACAGCATAGGAAGCATTCTTAAGGTTAGAAAATGCCTGAACCATACCCAACGATCCCCCTTGTTTTCCCGATGCAAAAATGACTACCGGAAGAGTAGACTCTTTATTACTTGCTGCCGCTTTGACAGCCGTCAAGATCGCTGCCACCCCGCCTTTATCGTCTGCGGCTCCTAATCCGTAACCACGATCCTCAACCAGGAGTAGCGAAAACGGATCAAACTTCCATTCCGCGCTCGGCAACTCAGTGTCATAGTGTGCAAAAAAAAGTGGAAGACTTTTTCCGGAATACTCTTTGGGATAAGCGATTAGCGCTTCTGGTAGGTTTTCGGAACCAACTTGTGGGGGTGAACCCTCAATGTGACTTGACCAATCCTTTATTGACACTGCAATTCTCTCGACATCATAACCCAAAGAAGTCAATTCCGACTCAAGTAAGTCATCTATACCGCTGGGCATACCTGTGATGCTTGGGCAGGCGATTAACTGTCGAAGCTTTTCGATAAAGAAAATTTCTAACTCCGAATTATTCATTGTACTTTTGCACGAGATAGCCGTTCACGCTCAGATATGGGATTGGGGGTTGGTATAGCTTTCAGTAAACTCTTCGTGTACTCATGATTCGGGCTTGCAAAAATTGCATTACTCTTTCCCTGTTCAACTATTTTCCCACTCTCCATCACAGCCATAGTGCTACAAAGATACTTCACAACTGCCAAATCATGGGCTACAAATATAAGTGTAAGGTTAAGTTCACTCACTTTATCCTTTAATAAATTCAAGATCTGTGCTTGAATGGAAACATCCAACGACGATACAGGTTCATCACAAATAAGAACTCTCGGTTGGACCGCTAAAGCGCGTGCGATGCATATTCTTTGACGCTGACCGCCAGAAAACTCGCGCGGATATCGATTCAAATGGTCGAGCGACATGCCGACCGACATGAACAGTTCTTCTATCGCGTCCTTAAGCCTGTTCTCGCCGTCATACAGTCGATAAAGCCTTGGACCCTCGGCGATTTGATCAAAGATCTTCATCCTAGGATTCAAGCTTGCGTATGGATCCTGAAAAACCATTTGGACATCTTTCCGGAAATCACCCTTCTGCTTTCCTCGCAACTGGGATATATCTTCCCCATTAAAAGCGACTTGCCCTTTATCTGGAGAAAGTAACCCAACGAGCATTCGCGCCAGAGTTGATTTCCCGGAACCCGATTCTCCAACAATACCGACCGAATCACCTTCATTCACACTCAGCGAGACACCATCGACAGCTGTTTTTGATCTGTTCTTACGCCCAAAAACTTTCGAAACTTCTATCGCTTCAAGATATGGAATATCGCTCATGACATACCCTTGCTTAGTGAACTTGACAATTGGGAAAGAGGAAAATGGCAGCGAACTAAGTGCTGTTCGCCAATAACTAATAGTTCCGGTGCTTTCGCAGAGCAAGTTTCTTGTGCTCTATCGCATCGCTCTCGGAATACACAACCATTAGACCTTTGACCAGGCTCTGGTGTCACTCCAGGAATTGAATTCAATCTTTTTTCTGAGGACTGATCTACTGAGGGAATAGAATCCAATAGCCCTTTCGTGTAGGGATGCGCAGGTCGATAGAAAATCTCGTCAACTGTTCCTTCTTCCACAACTCGTCCTGCATACATAACGACAACATAATCCGCAAACCCAGCGACCACGCTTAAGTCATGTGAAATAAAGATAGTTGCTAAGTTTCTTTTTATAGTAAGTTGATTTATCGTAGCCATAACCTGCGCTTGCACTCTTACATCCAAGGCTGTTGTTGGCTCGTCTGCGATTAGTATCGATGGCGAAGCTATTACTGACATGGCCAATAAGACGCGTTGACGCATGCCACCGGAAAATTCGTATGGATAGGAGTTCAATCTACTTGCGGCATCTTCTATACCGAGCTCCTCGAGAAGCAATACAGTTTTAGCAGAAGACTCTTTTTTTGAGACACCTCTAATTCGAAGGACCTCTGAAACTTGATCCCCAACTGTCATAATTGGATTCAGCGAAGATAGGGGATCCTGAAAAGTCATACCAATTTCGGCCCCTCTAATCTCAGACACCCTCCGGCTACTGGCCTCCATTAGATTCTCACCTTTAAAAAGTATCTCACCCGAGGAATTAGCTTCAGGCAGCAATCTTAAAATTGATGATGCCATCACTGTTTTGCCCGAACCGGACTCCCCAACCACAGCTATTCTTTGTCCCTCATGCAGACGTAGGTTGAAATTCTCTAAAACTCTTTTTCCTACTCCGTCCTTAGTCTTGAAATCTACGGACAAATTGCAAATTTCCAAGATTGCAGGGTTAGCACCCTTTCCCGTGTCCGGCACTTGTGATTCCAATACATTATCCATGCCTCTAGCCCCTACTTTGCTTTAATGTTGGGTCATTGAGTACGCGCAGAGCATCGCCCGATAGGTTAAAGAGCATCGCGGTCACCGATATTGCAATCCCTGGTATCACAACCGTCCACCAACCTGTAAGCATGTAATCTCTACCGGAAGTAACCATAGCGCCCCATTCGGAGCTGGGAGGTTGTGCTCCTGCCCCAATAAAAGAAAGTCCAGATATAACGAGAATTACCGCTGAGACATCTATGGTTGTCTGAACGTACATGGCATTAAGAGCATTAGGGAGAATATGCCGTACCACTATTTTTCTTCGTGGGACGCCTAAAACTCTCGCAGATTCGATAAACTCCTTGTGCGTCACCTCAAGAACCAATGATCTTACCAACCGTGCATAGCCCGGCCACCACGTTAAGGCCAAAGCAATTATGGCGGATCTCAAACTTGGCCCTAAAGCAGAAGCCAAACCTATGGATAAGACAAGTGCAGGGAACGCAAGGCCAACATCACACAAACGCATTATCAATTCATCGATTATTCCAGGATTGAGGGCCGCGATAGTTCCAATCACTGTACCTACGCTCGCCGCAAAGACGATTACTCCTAAAGGCGCGAGTAATGTTGCACGAGCGCCAAAAAGTAAACGGCTAAGAATGTCTCTGCCATCTACATCAGTTCCAAACCAGTGCTCCCTATTAGGCGAGAGAAGCGATTTGTCCAGGTCAACGAAATAAGGGTCATGAGGGGCAATCCATGGGCCGACCATAGCGAGAACAATCACGCTTAATACCCCCACAAAACAGCTTTTTTCAAACCAGGACAGACGATTCCACGGTGAAGCGAAGCCAGATTTATTTTTCACGCTACTCAACCTTCAATTACTAGAATAATTAAGCGATATCTCAGTTTAGAATCGCGTGGGATACAAACTCTATACATGAGCTCTCCTGAGCCTGGGATCAATGATCGGGACCAATAAATCAACTAGCAAATTTAGCAACGTGAAGGCGATTCCAAGAATCAAAACTGCAGCTATTACAGCGAAGATATCTTTTTGGAGAACTGCCGTCATAGCATAAGAACCAATCCCCTGCCGACCGAAGATTGATTCTACAAGTATTGTAGAGCCGAGCATCCACCCAACTTGCATTCCAACTATCGTTAGGGTTGGAATCGCCGCGTTTGGCAAAGCGTGTCGAACCAAAATCCTGAGATTGCTTGCACCTTTCGCCCTAGCTACCATGACAAAATCGCTGTCAAGAACCCCAATCATGCTCGAACGTAGGGTTCGAGTAAGGACAGCAATAAAAGCGCAACTCAAGGTTAAAGCCGGAAGAATCACATAGGTCAACGAAGCAAGAAAGATAGAAAAATCGCCAGTTAACAATGAATCTAGAGTAGTTGCACCGGTGCGACGCGGAACCATGTCCCCAGATTTGTGTTGGCCTGCAATAGGTAAGATTTGTATTCTCGCACCAAATATGTTCTGCAAGGTTAGACCCAACCAAAAAACTGGGACCGTTCCTCCAAAAAGTACTAATATTCTTACAGTCCTATCGATCCGCCTGCCACGGTAGGCGGCAGTAAGCATTGCAGCCGGTAACGAAATCACTAAATTTATTGCCATAGCTAGACATACGAGTTCAATAGATGAAGGAAGAACGTCTGCTAAATCGGTTAAGACCGGGCGATATGTAAACACAGAGATACCAAGATCACCCTGCCGCAAACGATCTAAGTACTGCGCGAATTGAATGTACAGGGGATTGTCTAAGCCTAGTTTGATTCTCATTGCCTCCACCTGCTCCAAGGTGGCGTCTCTACCAGCTGCAATTCGAGCTTGGTCTCCTGGGATCAACTGCGTCATAAAAAAGACGAGCGTCACTATTGAGAAAATGACAGGGGGAGCCATGAGTAGACGCCGGATGGCTAATCTAATCATGACCCTCGACCCCCCCTTTTTTTGCCAGTCTTTTTCGCCTATTTATACGTTAGCTGATCTATTTCAACATCATCGCGAAGAAATCAACGGTGTTGTGGTGTGCTGCGCGGTAATAGTTTCCGGTTACGTTTGTATTGCGAACCGTAACGAACTTCGGATTACTAATGTATAGCGATGGATAGTCTTTTGAAATCAATCTTTGCGCCTCACGATAGAGTGCACAGCGCTTCGAGGAATCACTGATAGAAGCTGCCTCTCTCACGAGCGTATCTACATTAGGATTAGAGTAGGCAAAATTATTTCCACCGCTCAAATTCGCAGAATCATAGACAATGCG
>CAIUSQ010000303.1 GCA_903901905.1 uncultured Actinomycetes bacterium | reverse complement strand
CTGAGAAGAACTTCTACCTCTTTGATCGAACGTCTCAGGCGTGCATACTCAGAAAATTCACCCAGATGACAACTAGAATCGCGTTTCAATTCCTCAATCGCAGATTCATTTTTACGAATCTGTCGGGTCAACCCGACAACTGCGCGATCTGCCTGGAACTGTGCAAATGAGGATTCAAGTGAACGGCGTGCACGGTCTCTGCCAAACTGTGCAATCAAGTTGATTGACATGTTGTATGAGGGTGAAAAAGAGGAACGCAAAGGATAAGTACGGGTTGACGCTAAACCTGCAGCTGAAGCAGAATCAACCGTTGGCGACCACTGAATAACAGCATTTCCCTCGATATCAATTCCTCTACGACCGGCACGACCAGTGAGTTGGGTGTACTCCCCCGGTGTTATTGGAACATGTGCTTCACCATTAAATTTGATGAGTTTTTCTAAAACTACTGTTCGCGCAGGCATATTGATTCCAAGTGCCAAGGTTTCTGTCGCAAAGACTGCTTTAACCAGGCCGCGCTGAAAAAGATCTTCAACCGCGCCTTTAAAACTTGGTAACAAGCCAGCATGGTGTGCGGCAATGCCGCGCTCTAATGCGGTGAGCCACTCCTTGAAGTTAAGAACCTCTAGATCCTCTTCAGCAATGTTTTGCGTGTAGCGAAGGGCGGTGCGTTTGATTTCCTCGCGCTCTTCAGTAGATGTGAGGCGCAAGCCCGCCTGAAGACACTGCTTCACCGCAGCATCACAACCAATTCGAGAAAAAATAAAGGTTATTGCTGGCAACAAGCTCTCGCCTTGTAGTTTTTCAATAATGTCTGCCCGGGATAATCGATCACTGGGTTCGGCAAAGCGGCCTCGTCGATTTCTTCCGAGGGCAGCACGTCTGGTCATCTCGCGTTCACGATTTAAGACTTCTGGATTAACGCGGCCTGGTGCATCAAAAAGATCTAACAAACGGTTGCCAATAAGAACATGCTGAAATAGTGGGATCGGGCGAATTTCACTCACGATTACTTCAGTCTCGCCACGAACTTCACCAAGCCATTCACCAAACTCTTCTGCATTTGAAACAGTTGCAGATAAAGATATGACCTGAACGCTCTCCATTAAATGAATGAGCACTTCTTCCCATACCGCTCCCCTGAACTTATCCGCCAGATAGTGAACCTCATCCATGACGACACACCCTAAATTTGTCAGGGTGTTAGATCCTGCATACAACATATTGCGCAATACCTCTGTGGTCATAACAAGAATTTCAGCCTCGCCATTAATGCTTGTATCACCTGTGAGCAAACCAACTCGATCTTCACCAAACTTTGCAACGAACTCAGAGTACTTTTGATTTGAAAGCGCCTTGATCGGTGTCGTGTAGAAACACTTCTTGCCTGCTTGTAAAGCGTAGTAGGCAGCAAATTCACCAACGACAGTTTTACCTGCACCAGTTGGTGCTGCAACTAGTACACCTTTGCCATCTTCAACAGCATGGCAAGCGGTTACTTGAAAGGGATCAAACTCAAATTCAAAGGTCTGAATGAATTCAGTTGTTATTGGATGTTGGCCACGCAATTTAGCTGCCGCATATCGCTCTGCCGGCGTACTCATGCTACCCACGTCAATGCCGCATCATGAATGCACTCTGCGGCGATAGGAAGTTGCCCTATGCGCTCCCCGTCTGAATACGCAACCGCCTTGGATTCAATTCTCACATTCTTACTGCGAACGATTTCAACAGCTGGGTGAGAGATATGAGTTCCGGCAAAAACTTGTGGAAACACCTTCATAAATTCGAATTTGGAGATGGGATGTAAGACCATG
>CAIUSQ010000302.1 GCA_903901905.1 uncultured Actinomycetes bacterium | reverse complement strand
GTGCTTGGAAAGCTCTTTAGTGATTTCTTCTTGATGTTTCCACCAATCTTCCGGATCAGTAAAGCCTGAGATAGATTCAAGCCCGATTAATACTCCTAGTGAATTAATCGGAGTCATCGCAATAGCTAGGTACCCATTTGCAGTTGGATATATTCCATAGGGTGCCGGCAAAAATGCGTGAGCGGCATTTCGAGGTCCTCGATTTACCCGCAGTTGATCATCAAAAGCATGTGCACTCAATAATTCGAATTGCAGATCAAGCATTGACTCAGCCAGGCTGGTATCGACAAAACCACCAATTCCAGTGCGTTCTCGTCGCAACAAAAGTGCAGTTACTCCATGAGCTATATGGATTGAGGTGAGGATGTCCGCAATCGCAATTCCAACAGGAATGGGTGGTTCATTCTTACTTCCATTTAACCAAGGGAATCCGGTGATTGATTGAGCCAAGAGATCTTGTCCTGGTCGATCTTTCCAGGGTCCCTTTTCGCCATACCCTGTAGCGCTCGCATAAATTATCTTCGGGTTTATAGCTTTTACAGCCTCATATCCAAAACCTAAACGTTCCATAACTCCTGGACGAAAATTTTGAATAATCACATCCGCTTTTTTTATTAACTCAATGACGTCTTGTTTATCATTTTCATTTTTTAAATCGGCAGCAAAACTTTCTTTATTTCTATTCATAATGTGAAAAGAAAGAGTATCTCCATCACTTGCAATTCCAGCAAAAGCTAGCGTTCTGCCAATGTCACCAGTGCCCGGGCGTTCAATCTTTATTACTCGGGCACCTAAATCTGCAAGACGCATCGCAGAAACTGGACCGGCTAAAAATTGGCTGAAATCTAGAACCAAAATTCCATCGAGCGGCAGTTCTGGTCTTGCAACTCTTTGTGACATCAATCAACCCTTCAATTTGCAAAACTGCGAATTAATCGACGTGAAATACCTCAGGAATTGAATGCCACCATTCGCCCTCTGTAATTTCGGCGACTGGTCGTTGCATTGGCTTCATAACATCCCACCACTCTTGAGTTTTTGGATCTTCAGCCATTTTTGCGGTATCTGCTTCGTAATCATTTCCGACATACTCAAAGTATGAGAAGAGCAATTCACCATAACGATAAATAGAGTAATTGCGAATATTGCAATCGTAGATAGTTTTCAAAACCTCTGGCCATACCGCTGCGTGATAGCGCTCGTACTCTGCCCAATCGGCTTTTGGAATTCCAAGAACTGATCCATATCGTTTCATATTAACTAGCCTTTCCTATTTTGATTAGAGTGAGTAGAACTTGGTAGCTGTGCGGTATTTGATATCTTCTTGCTGTTCCGGTGAAAAATGGGAAATTGCATCTTTCTGGGCTTTCCAAACAGTTTGATAATCGTTTGCAAGTAAAATTACTGGCCAATCCCCACCAAGCATTGTTCGATTAGAACCGAAGACCGAAATAATGTGGTCTACATATGGAAGCCAATCTTTAAAACTCCAGTTAGGCACTGATACGGTATTCAGGCCAGATATTTTTGCGTAGATATTTGGATATTTTGCAACAAGGGCCATTTCACTTGCCCATGGTTCCCATCCGCTATTTTTAACATCAGGTTTGGAGATATGGTCAATTACAATTTTTAAATTTGGGTACTTCTCCGCAATTACCGGCAGGCACGACAAATGCTCCGAGTTAACAGATACGAAATCCATGACCAAATTATGGGAATCTAGTAGCCCTATCCCCTCCAGAACTTCTGGTTTCAAAATCCATTTAGGGTCCGGGTAGTTATGAATTAGATTTCGCACCCCTTTGAAGATCGGATTTTTTACTAATACTTCTAGGGCGGCGCTTGCCTCAGCGGGCCGATTTAGTGGAACCCAGCCAACAACTCCTTTTACAAATTTGTATTTAGCCGCAACATCTAACATGTAAAAAGTATCTGCGTAAGTATCGGCAGATTGGACCATGACCGTTCCAGTCACCCCAGCCGGAGCAAGTTCCGGTTCAATTAAGTTAGGCCCAAAATCTCCATAAATAACTCCGAACTCTGGCTTCAGCCATGAGTACTCGCGTTCACTGATGATCCAAAGATGTTGATGCGTATCAATTAATTGATTCTCTGCGCTCATTTTAATTCGCTTTCTAACGGTTCACTAAATAGATATGAATAAGCGACAAAACCGTCTCACCATGCTGATTAATTACATTTACTTGCTCATCTACAAAGCCAAATTGATCATTTTTCTTTGTGTGATCTCTTTTGCCGGTGATTTCCGTAGTGACTTTTATAGTGTCTCCAATGAATACCGGCTTAATGAAACGAATTTTGTCGTACCCATAGCTCATTGCATCGGGGTTTATCTCCCCAGCCATCATTCCGACGCCTACTGAAATAATTAAAGTTCCATGCGCCATTCTTTGTCCGAATGGTTGAGTTGCACACCATTCCGCGTCTATATGATGAGGGTAGAAATCACCCGTTTGGCCAGCATGAGTCACAATGTCCGCTTCAGTAATTGTTCGGCCAAAACTTTTACGTGTACTTCCAATTTCATACTCCGAAAATTTCATTCGATCACCGCATATCGATCATATAACTCAGCAATTAATGAAACTTCCTTGCCAGTTAATTTCTTGGCAACTAGCGAGGGATGCACGATCTTTGAAATCTCCATTTGAATATCAGGCCACCCAATTACATGTGGTCTGATCCATGCCCGTTCCAAAGTTCTCAACGTATTTCTAAAGAAGT
>CAIUSQ010000301.1 GCA_903901905.1 uncultured Actinomycetes bacterium | reverse complement strand
TCGCCCGTTCTGCAGTAGCCTCATCTAAATCTAAAGATTCTATGAACTTCAATAGTTCAACTCGGTGAGCTGCCCTTGATGAGAGATCGCCCAAAGATGTGATCTCTAATCGATACTTACTCAAACCTAAGGATTTGAAACCGGCATCTGCAATGGCGATAACTTCGGCATCAATAGCAGGATCGTCTAAACCGATTGCCTCGATACCAACTTGATAAAACTGTCTGTATCTCCCGGCTTGTGGACGTTCTGCACGAAAAAATTGTCCGGCATACCAAAGTTTTACAGGGAGTTGTCCTCTATCTAAACCATGTTCAATAACGGCCCGCATTACACCAGCTGTTCCCTCAGGTCTTAACGTTATGGATCTTCCACCTCGATCTTCAAATGTATACATCTCTTTCGACACTACATCCGTAGATTCTCCAACTCCTCTTCGAAAAAGTTCAGTGTCCTCAAAGACAGGAAGTTCGATTAACTGATAACCAGCCCTTTTTGCTGGTTCTATCAGCGCATTACGAACAAGCTCAAAAGAGTTGGAACGATTAGGAACGTACTCGCTAACACCTTTTGGTGCTTGAATTTTCTGTTCGGACATCAGTGTCGTCCAATCAAACTCGTCAGGTATGGATTCGTTTTTTTCTCATGTGACAACACTGTCTCTGGACCGTGGCCAGGTAAAACTCGAAGATGATCGGCTTGTGGCAATACTTTTTTACGCAAAGTCTCCTCCATTTGCTTTGAAGAGCCTGTTGGCAAATCTGTCCGACCAATAGCTCCAGCAAAAAGAACGTCCCCACTTATCAAAACTTCGTTATTGACTTCAAACATCAGTGATCCCCCGGTGTGGCCTGGTGAATGAATTGCCTTAAATGAAAGACCGACTAAATCCAACACCTCACCATTTCGCAGTTCTCTAACTTCATGTGGTTCAGTAAAACTCATCTCCTGCAAAGTCTGAGCAAATTCTGGACTGACCTGATCTTGCGGTCTAGTCAGAAATGGGCGATCTTGGCTGTGAATGTATGTTGGAATTGCGTAGCCATCGGCAATTGGTTGAATCGAAAACGTATGGTCAAGATGTCCATGTGTAGCGATAATTGCGACTGGCTTTAATTTATGCCTTGTAAGAATTTCCTCTAACTGTAGAGAAACATCAGGCATACCTGGATCAATTACTACACACTCTGACGCTGCCTCGGAAGCTAATACCCAGCAGTTTGTCGCATACATTTTTGCCGCAAAGGAGTCGACCAACATTAAATAAGCCCTCCAGTACGCTCAGAATTAGCGAGATTGACGCTCGCACAGGTAGACAGGGTACCTTTTACCACTGAATACATACTCTATCCACGCTCGGATGTCTTAGGACTTCTTAGCATCGCCCAGTACATAGCGACGTTCTTATCGAACAACGCGCTGAAAGGATCGCTCTCATGACAGATACGAATTTTCCAGAACAGGTCAACCCGGCAGTTATGCCTCAGGCAGTAAGTGCAGCTAGTGCGTTGATTGGAGATCCTTCAGCCTTTGGTCGAGTTGGTGAAGATGGAACAGTTTTTGTTCGTACTTCCAATGGTGAGAAAGCTGTAGGTTCATATCCCGGAAAGAGCCCTGAAGAAGCCCTTACCTACTTCGTACGTAAATTCGAACACCTGGCATCTGAAGTTGCCTTACTTGCAGCACGAATCAAAAGCGGTGCAATGGTGCCATCAGATGCTCATGCAGCAGTTAAGAAATTGCGTGAGCAAGTCAAAGACTTAAATGGTGTTGGCGATCTTGATTCATTAGCTGCATCAGTTGAACAGATTGAACCTCTAATAGAGGGGCACCGCGAAGCTTATGAAGCAAAGAAAGCTGCAGAGTCTGCCGCAAAAGAGGCACGACGTGCACAAATTATTGTAGAGAAGGAAAAGATTGTTGTTGAGGCTGAGTCTCTAGCGTTATCTGAAAGCTGGAAAACTACAGGAGATCGCCTCAAGGTGCTCATGGATGAATGGAAAGCAGCGCCACGTTTAGACAAAACTACTGATACGCAATTATGGAAGCGTTTTTCATCATCTCGAAATAAGTTTGATAAGCGCAGAAGGACCCATTTTGCAGCACTTGAATCCACGCAATCTGTTGTCTCAGAAGCCAAAAAACTTATTGTTTCTGAGGCCGAGAAGTTAGCAACCTCTACTGAATGGGTTCCGACGGCAAAGAAATTCAAATCATTAATGGATCAATGGAAAGCCTCTGGTCGAGGCAAGCCAAGTGATGATGCAAAATTATGGGGACGTTTTAAGGCCGCTCAGGACCAATTCTTCTCCGCCAAGAATGCAGACTTAGAAAAGCGCGATGTAACTATGGCCGCCAATCTTATTAAGCGTGAAGAGTTAGTAATTGTTATCGAAGCGCTAATTCCCTTCACCGATGTAAAAATCGCACGAAAGGCTCTATCTGAACATTTAAGAGCTTGGGAAAAAATTGGAATGACTCATCGTGATAAGCGAGCAGCACTCGATGCTCGCGTCCATGCGGTCGAAAAAACAATTAAAGAGGCCGAAGCGGACATCTGGAGAAAGACTGACCCTGCAGCTAAGAAACGGGCCGAGGAAGTAGTTGCTCAACTAACTGCGTCCATTGAAAGCTATGAAAAAATTGCTGCGAAATCAGCCTCTGCGGGTAATGCAAAGAAAGCTAGTGAAGCTAGTGAGTCTGCTCAAGCGCGAAAAATTTGGCTTGCCGAAGCTCAAAAGAGTTTGGATGAGTTCAACTAAACCTATCTGCAACTAATTGTTTGTTGTCCGGTAAACGTCATACACGCCTTCAATCCCCCGCACTGCGGCAAGGACTGCATCTAAATGAGTGGCATCAGCCATTTCAAAAGTAAAGCGAGAGAAGGCAGTTCGATCCTTTGATGTACTAACTGATGCGCTCAAAATATTAACATGCTGTTCCGACAACGTTCTAGTCACATCTGCAAGCAAAGAGGCTCGATCTAGTGCCTCAACTTGGATATTGACCAGAAATACCGATGATGCACCTAATCTCCATTTAACTTTGACCACTCGATTCATTTGATGTTTCTCCAGATCGGATGCATTTGTGCAATCAGTTCTATGGATCGAAACACCACTTCCTTTAGTAATAAATCCCATGATCTCGTCTCCAGGAACAGGAGTACAGCATCGTGCAAGCTTTACAAGTACATCATCTGTTCCTTCAACATCGATGGCATTGCTAGAACGTCGCTGCGTAGGAGCGCGATTGAGGTATACATCCATCGTGGGTTCAGGATGAGAATCTTCTGCTCCCAAAGATGCAACTAGCTTTTCTACTATGGAAGATGCTGAAACATGTCCGTCACCAACTGCGGAATAAAGTCCATCAATATCTGAATACCTAAGATCGTGAGCCAGTTCTAGTAGTGAATGACCAGCAAAAATCTTCTGTAGAGGTAGGCCTGCTTTGCGCATCTGACGAGCAATTGATTCTTTTCCAGCATCAATCGCCTCTTCACGTCTTTCTTTGCTAAACCAGGCCTTTATTTTCGATCGAGCCCGAGGACTTTGTACAAAGTTCAACCAATCTCGGCTTGGACCTGCATTCTCACCCTTGTTAGTAACAATCTCAACAACGTCACCATTAACCAAACGTGATTCAAGCGGAACTAATCGCCCATTCACCTTGGCCCCAGCACAACGTAAACCAACATCGGTGTGAACAGAAAAAGCAAAATCAACCGGCGTCGAACCACCCGGCAAAGCTACGACATTGCCTTTCGGGGTAAATACGAAAACCTCTGGCGAACCTAAATCAAAACGCAGCGCTTCTAGGAAATCCGCTGGATCTTCAGTCTCCTTTTGCCATTCATGGAGTTGGCGAAGCCATAACAGTTCCGGTGAAGAGTTGTTGTTATCCGGACCTTGCTTGTATTTCCAGTGAGCGGCAATTCCAAGTTCGGCTCGTGCATGCATGTCATTTGTACGAATCTGAATTTCTATCGCTTTGCCTGTTGGTCCAATTACAGTTGTGTGTAGCGATTGATAAAGATTGAATTTTGGCATCGCGATGTAGTCTTTGAAGCGGCCAGGAACAGGGCTCCAACGCGCATGGATCGAGCCAAGAACGGCGTAGCAATCGCGAACATCATTTACAAGTACACGGATTCCAACTAAGTCGTAAATCTCGTTGAACTCTCGTCCTCGAACAACCATTTTTTGATAGACGGAGAAGAAGTGTTTCTGCCTGCCCGTAACTATTGCCTCAATGTGATCCTTCAATAGATCCGCTTGAACCGTTTCGATAACTTCGGCCGTTAATTTTGCCCGTGATGGAGAACGTTCTGCTACTAACCTTGATATTTCCTCAAACTTTTTAGGTTCCAGCACTTCAAAGGATAGATCCTCCAACTCCCATTTCATCGCGTTCATTCCAAGACGATGTGCAAGGGGTGCATAGATATCTAGAGTCTCACGAGCTTTTCTTTCGGCAGATTCAGGTGTGACGTGTGCCCACGTTCGAGCATTATGTAAACGATCAGCTAGCTTGATTACTAAGACACGAATATCTCTGGACATTGCAATCACCATCTTGCGCACAGTTTCTGCTTCAGCAGTTGGTCCGTAAGCTAATTTATCTAGCTTTGTTACACCATCTACAAGATTTGCGATCTCTTCACCAAACTCAGCCCGCATTTGATCAAGGGAATACTTTGTATCTTCTACCGTGTCATGAAGCAACGCCGCAATGATTGTCGCTGGATTAAGTCCTAAGTTTGCCAGGATCTCTGCCACCGCTACCGGATGGGTAATGTATTCCTCACCTGATTTACGAACTTGTCCTTCGTGTGCCTCTTTTGCAACTTCATATGCACGAGCAACCTCCTGCGCATTAACCGAGGCATGATTTTCTTTGAGCGCACTGATAAGTGGTGCAATCAAAGTGTCCACAAGAATCCCTACTTACGACCCTTGCGCTTTGGTTGATTGCGAGGTCCTCGCCCAAGAATCGGAATCGGTGAACCGTGCGAAGTAGCAGATGCCACCGCTCCCCCTGAACGCGCATTAACTCGCTTTGCTAGCGCCTGCATTGCTGGTTCTCTTTCTCGCAGCGATGCGAGAATCGGAGGTGCGATAAAAATTGATGAGTAGGTTCCAACGATCAGACCAATGAACAGCGCTAAAGACAAATCCTTCAAAGTTCCTGCGCCTAATAAACCCGCACCAACAAATAAAATCGATGCGACTGGTAGGAGGGCCACAATAGAAGTATTTGCTGAGCGAACAATTGTCTGATTCACTGCAAGGTTTACCGCCTGAGAGTAAGTCTTCGTTGAAGAGGCTGTGATTGACTTTGTATTCTCGCGCACCTTATCGAACACAACGACGGTGTCATAAAGTGAGTAGCCTAAAATAGTCAAGAAACCAATCACAGTTGCTGGCGTCACATCAAAGCCAACTAAGGCATAAATACCAACAGTTATAAAGACATCGTGTAGTACTGCGATGATCGCGGCAACGGCCATTTTTGGCTCCAACGCCATTGCCAGATAAATCATGATTACAAAAAGAAAACCAAAGAGTCCGTATAGGGCCTTTCTAGTAATCTCTTCTCCCCAAGATGGCCCAATAATCTGTGTATCAATAGTTGCAACGTCAACTGCAAAACTGGCAGCTAGTGCATCCTGAACAGCATTATTTGCGTCACTTTCCAAAGATCCAGTTTGAACCCTTACTTTGTCATCGCCAATAACTTGAACGATTAGTTCACCATCAATACCTGCCGATTGAACTGCAGAGCGAGCCTGTTCGACCGATGGAGAGTTAGTGGTCACTGTGAAAGAAGATCCACCCTTGAACTCAATGCCAAGTTGCAATCCCTGTACAGCAAGTGATCCAATGGAAACCAAGATGAAAAGAATAGAAACTGCATACCAGCGACGTCGTTTACCAATGAACTCAACTGAAGTTTCACCACGATAGAGACGACCACCAAGACCTGAAAACTTCGACATTTCTATGCCTCCTTCGTAGTTGGCATACCGAGACTCTTGCTCGAGAAGCCGGATAAACGATGACCGGAATTAAAGAATTTCAATCGTGAAACAAGCACC
>CAIUSQ010000300.1 GCA_903901905.1 uncultured Actinomycetes bacterium | reverse complement strand
GGAATTCCTTCAACTAAGGGCTCTCTTTGATCGCAATTCTTGACTATGGATCTGGCAATTTACGATCTGCAGAACGTGCATTTGCTACAACGGGTCAAGAAGTTGTTCTGACATCTGATCCTGCAATTGCCTTAGAAGCAGATGGTTTGGTAGTTCCTGGGGTTGGAGCTTTTTCCTCGTGCATGAATGGAATCAGTGCAGTCAATGGCGTTTCTATTGTGCAAGAACGATTACAAAAAGAGCGTCCAGTTTTAGGGATCTGTATCGGGATGCAGATTATGTTTTCACTAGGCACTGAAAATAGTCAGGAAGAGCCAATTAAAGGAATAGGTATTTGGAATGGCGTTGTCGATCGACTCAATGCTCCGATACTTCCACATATGGGCTGGAACACTGTTGAGGCCGATTCCAGGTCAGTACTCCTCAAGGGAATAGAAGAAGAAGCTTTCTATTTTGTGCATTCCTATGCAGCTAAATCCCCTGTCGGGAAAAAGCAAAGCTGGAGTTTTTATGGTGAAAGATTTCTTGCTGTTGTTGAAGATGGTTATGTGTGTTCCACACAGTTTCATCCTGAAAAATCTGGAACCGCAGGGTTGAAATTAATTAGAAATTGGGTTGACTCACTATGAGAGATTTTGATTTGCTTCCCGCAGTTGATGTTAAGGACGGCCGAGCTGTTCGTCTTGTGCAGGGCGAGCTTTCTCAAGAAAGTATCTATGGCGCTCCATTAGATGTGGCATTAGATTTTCAATCAGCTGGTGCTACTTGGCTGCATTTAGTTGATTTAGATGCAGCTTTTGGCCGCGGGGAGAATTCTCTACTGCTAGCAGAAGTTGTCGGCAAATTAGATATTGATGTCGAACTGTCAGGTGGAATTCGAGATGATGAATCTCTTACACGGGCACTTGCAACAGGATGTCGACGAGTAAACCTAGGTACGGCCGCACTTGAAAATCCTGAGTGGACCGCTCGAGTTATTGCACAGCACGGTGATCGAATTGCAGTTGGTCTAGATGTTCGAGGCCAAACTCTTGCAGCACGGGGTTGGACAAAAGAAGGAGGAGACCTTTACGAAACAATTGCACGTTTAGATAGCGATGGATGTGCTCGCTATGTAGTTACTGATGTTGCAAAGGATGGAACGCTCATGGGACCCAACATAGAGCTATTGAAATCAGTTTGTTCTGTGACAAAGAAGCCCGTAATAGCAAGTGGCGGCATTGCAACACTTGAAAATATTTCAGCTCTTGCCAAACTTCAAAGCATTGGTATTGAAGGAGCAATTGTTGGTAAAGCTTTATATGCAGGGGCATTTACTTTAGAGCAAGCATTAAAGGTGAGTAAGGGGAAGTGAAAAGCGGATGACTCTGTCTGTTCGAATAATTCCCTGCCTAGATGTAACCGATGGTCGAGTAGTAAAAGGGGTAAATTTCACAAACCTTGTTGATGCAGGTGATCCTGTTGAGATGGCATCACTTTATGATCTTGAGGGCGCCGATGAATTAACTTTTCTAGATATCTCTGCATCATCATCAGGGCGTGAAACCACACTTGATATTGTTCGAAAAACAGCTGAGCAGGTTTTTATACCATTGACTGTCGGTGGGGGAATTCGCTCAGTATCTGACGTAGATAAATTACTTCGAGCTGGCGCTGATAAGGTTTCGATAAACACATCGGCAATTGTCCGCCCAGAATTAATTGCAGAGATTGCTGATCGTTTTGGTTCACAAGTACTTGTGCTTTCAGTGGATGCAAGACGGGCACGGACAGAATCAGGTTTTGAAGTAACTACTCACGGTGGAAGGGAAAGCTCTGGAATAGATGCTTTGAGTTGGGTTGAAAAAGCTTGCGCATTGGGTGTTGGTGAGATTTTATTAAACTCAATGGACGCCGATGGGACCAGAGCAGGATATGACATTGGAATGATTACTGCAGTGCGATCTGTAGCGAAGGTCCCTTTAATTGCAAGCGGTGGAGCCGGCGCCCTTTCTGATTTTGCTGCCGCCCTAGATGCTGGCGCAGATGCACTGCTTGCCGCAAGCGTCTTTCATTTTGGCACTCATCGAATTGGTGATGTAAAGGCCTATTTAGCTAAGCACAATTATTCTGTGCGCAACGTCGTAGCAACATAGGGCAGAATTATCCTATGAGCACTCTAGATCCAGCCGTCCTAGCCTTGCTCAAAGATTCGACTTCACTGATTCCAACGATCGTTCAAGATGATTCAACGTTGGAGATTCTGATGCTTGCATACTCAAACTCAGAATCTCTTGCAATAACACTTGAAACTGGGAAAGCAACATATTGGAGCCGAAGCAGAAATCAATTATGGGAAAAGGGTGCAACATCAGGGCATGTGCAATCGGTGCGCGAAGTTTCACTAGATTGTGATGGCGATTCAATTGTGTTTCGTGTAATTCAAACCGGACCTGCTTGCCATACTGGAGAATCAACCTGTTTCCATACTCCATTGAATTTAGGCTCACAATGAATTTGGAAGAGTTTCGTGCCTACGCTAAAGAATTTAATGTAATCCCTGTATCTCGCAGAGTTCTTGCCGACGGGGAAACACCTGTTGGGGTTTATCAAAAACTCGCAAAGAATGCAGAGAATACTTTTCTTCTTGAATCTGCCGAACATGACGGAAGTTGGTCGCGATACTCATTTATTGGGGTTCGAAGCGAAGCAACTTTAAGTGAAGAAAATGGGCTCGCATATTGGCAGGGGGTAGCACCGGCCGGAGCTCCAAGTGGGATCGATCCGCTTCTAGCTTTGAAAATCTGTGCTTCACATTTGCGCTCTCCTCAAATCCCTGGTTTGCCGCCATTAACTAGTGGGCTTGTAGGTTTCATGGGCTATGACGTAGTTCGGCGTCTGGAGAAACTACCTGACCTAACAACAAAAGATATCGACCTACCAGAGTTATCTTTTATGCTAACAAGTGATCTTGCAGTTCTAGATCACAGCAATGGAACAATAACTCTTATTGCAAATGCAATTAATTGGGATGGAAGTGATGATCGAGTAGACGAGGCCTACGCCTCATGCCAGAGCCGCCTTGATCAAATGGAGGCAGATTTAGCTGTATCACTTACTCCCGATGTACATCGCATACCGGAATTTGCAAAGCCTAAATATGAAACAAATGTCTCTTCAGAAAATTTCAAATCTAGTGTAGAAAAAATTAAAGAAGAGATTCTTTCAGGAGAGGCCTTTCAAGTAGTTCTTTCGCAACGTTTTTCTATGCCATCTCATGCCGATGCTATGGATGTTTATAGAATGTTACGGTTGAATAATCCATCTCCCTACATGTATCTCTTTAGATTCAACGCCGGCATAGTGGTAGTTGGATCAAGTCCAGAGGCGCTAGTTAAAGTAAATCAAAAAGATGTGATGATTCATCCGATTGCAGGAACTCGAAGACGTTCTAAAGATCCTCAAGAGGACGATGCATTAGCGCAGGAGCTTATGGCAGATCCAAAGGAGCGTGCCGAACACTTGATGTTAGTTGATCTTGGTCGAAATGATTTAGGAAGAGTGTGCGCTCCCGGAACGGTTGAAGTCGTAGATTTTATGCACATTGAACGTTACTCACATGTAATGCATATTGTCTCCACTGTCACGGGAAAGTTAAAAGAAGGTGCAACGCCAACAGATGCTCTCTTTGCAGTATTTCCAGCTGGCACATTATCGGGAGCACCTAAGCCACGGGCTATGGAGATTATTGAAGAACATGAAAACTTGCGCCGAGGAATTTATGGTGGAGTAGTTGGGTATATTGATTTCACGGGCAACCTGGATACTGCAATTGCGATTCGAACTGCATTGATTCTTTATGGAACTGCCTACGTGCAAGCAGGTGCTGGAATAGTTGCCGATTCTGATCCAGAGAGTGAAAACCAAGAGTGCCATAACAAGGCTGCCGCAGTGCTTACCGCTGTCCATGCTGCAAATAGTTTGGTGAAAAGTTGATGCGTGATTTAATACCGGTATTGATTTCAATAATTGCAGTAACCGGTTTAGTACTTCTATTGAGTTCAAAATTCAAACTCTCAAGTAGGTATGAAAGAAAACCCCGTGAGCTAAATACATGGAATGCTCAAGATCACGGAATAGATCCAACAGATATTGAGAACAAATGAGTGCTTTAGATTCAATTATTGCCGGCGTGCGCGAAGATTTAGAACAAAGACGAATCCCGATGGGTCAGCTACTTGAGAAGTTGGAGTTGGCACCACAAGTCCGTACTTGTTTACCCGCTCTACTAACTCAAGAAATCTCAATCATTGCTGAAATCAAACGATCTTCTCCAAGCAAGGGTTCATTGGCACCAATCAGCGATCCTGCAGGATTAGCTGCAACCTATGAACAAGCCGGCGCATCAGTTATCAGCGTGCTGACTGAACAGCGGCGCTTTGGTGGATCTTTAGCGGATTTAGATAGCGTGAGAAAAGCCGTAGAGATTCCAATCTTGCGCAAAGATTTTATGGTCAGTGAGTATCAATTCTATGAAGCACGCGCACATGGCGCCGATGTTGTACTGCTCATAGTTGCAGCCCTTGGACAAAATCAATTGGATGACTATTTTCAATTGAGCAAGGAACTTGGGATGAGCGCCCTTGTAGAAGTTCATACTCACGATGAACTTGAAAGGGCTTTAGAGATTTCTCCGGAGATTATCGGTATTAATTCTCGTAACTTAAAAACTCTGGAAGTGGATACACAAGCCTTTGCACAATTGATTCCACAAATTCCATCAAGTATTGCTCGCGTCGCTGAATCTGGGATTTCGAAAAGAGAAGATGTGATCTTTGCTCATGAATGCGGAGCATCAGCAATTCTCGTAGGAGAGGCGCTTGTGCGTGCAAATTCGCCATCAGTTGCGATCAATGAATTGCTCGGTAGGCTTTAGCGATGGAGAGTTTTGATGTCTTGGGACACTTTGGCCAATACGGTGGACGATTTGTGCCGGAGGCGTTAATCGAAGCATTAGATGAATTAGAAGCTGTACATAATCAGACACAAAAAGACCCAGAATTTCTTGCCGAGTTAGCAGAACTACATCGCACCTACACAGGCCGTCCCAGCATCATTACTGAAGCCAAGAGATTTTCAGAGCACGCCGGCGGTGCAGGTATTTTTCTAAAGCGCGAAGATCTAAACCACACCGGCAGCCACAAAATAAACAACGTACTCGGCCAAGCGCTTTTGACTAAACGAATGGGCAAGAAACGAATAATTGCAGAAACTGGTGCTGGACAACATGGAGTAGCCGCAGCAACAGCGGCAGCACTAATGGGTTTGAAGTGCGTTGTTTATATGGGCGAAGAAGATACTCGCAGACAGTCACTCAATGTTGCCAGAATGAAGTTATTAGGAGCAGAAGTAGTTGCAGTCACTTCTGGATCAAAAACTTTGAAGGATGCAATTAATGAAGCGATGCGTGATTGGGTCACAAATGTTCATGACACGCATTACATGCTTGGCACCGTCGCAGGACCTCATCCATTTCCAACCATGGTCCGTGATTTTCATAAAATAATTGGTGAAGAATCTCGCGAACAGATGCTGGAGATAACTGGTCGACTTCCTGATGCAGTTCTAGCCTGTGTTGGCGGAGGGTCTAATGCAATAGGAATATTTAATGCATTTATCCCTGACGCAAACGTTAGATTAATTGGATTAGAAGCAGGCGGTGATGGAGTAGAGACAGGTCGCCATGCTGCAACAATTACGGGTGGAACTCCAGGCGTTCTCCATGGAACTCGCTCATATGTTCTCCAAGATAAGAATGGACAGACTGTTGAGTCGCATTCAATTTCTGCCGGTCTTGATTATCCGGGTGTTGGTCCAGAGCATGCTTACTTACATGATGTCGGACGAGCCGAGTACCGAGCAATTAATGACGACGCGGCCATGAATGCATTTGCACTGCTGAGCAAAACTGAAGGAATCATCCCTGCGATCGAAACCGCTCATGCTTTAGCTGGTGCATTGATTATTGGAAATGAACTTGGACCTAAAGCAAACTTGCTAATCAATCTTTCAGGTCGCGGAGATAAAGATGTACAGACTGCTGCGCAGTACTTCGGGATTCCTCTTTAATGACGGCTTTAGATTCTGTTTTAGAAAAGTGCCGTGCAGAAAATCGTGCAGCACTTATTGCCTACATTCCGGCAGGTTTTCCTTCAAGGCAGGGTTGCCTCAAAGTTATTCAAACATTGGTAGATGCTGGTGTTGATGCGATAGAAATAGGTTTTCCTTATAGCGATCCCGTGATGGATGGACCAGTTATTCAAGAAGCCGCTGACATTTCTCTCAAGGGTGGAACAGGTGCAACAGAAGTATTTGAAGCCCTGAAAGTGGCAACTGATACTGGAACTGCCTCTGTTGTAATGACCTACTGGAATCCAATTGAACGATATGGTGTGGAAAAATTTGCTGCATCTATTGCTGAAAATGGAGGAGCTGGAGTAATTACTCCGGATTTAACAATTGAAGAATCCGAAACTTGGTTGGCGGCAACTAAAGCTAACTCCATAAATCCAATATATGTAGTAGCACCTAGTACCAAGGATCCACGTTTGGTACGTGTTACCTCAAAGACTGGCGGTTTTGTATACGCAGCTAGCTCAATGGGAGTCACGGGTACTAGAGAATCAGTTTCTATCGATGCAAAAGATTTAGTTTCTAGAATTCGAAAAGTAAGTGATCTGCCTGTCTGTGTTGGCTTAGGAGTATCAACTCGTGAGCAGGCGAAGTCTTTAGCGGCTTATGCCGACGGTGTGATTGTTGGCTCTGCATTCATTAAACTCTTACTCAACGCTAAGGATGAACAAGCAGGCTTAACGGCTGTTTCACAGTTAGCCAAGGAGCTGGCAAATGGAGTGCGAGAAGGTCGATAAACCATTCTTTATGTTTTTGAGAAGTATTAATTTTCTTTCGACTTAGACAGCAATCACTGGGGGATTCGGTTACGATTATGACCATGTCAGAGACTCTTGTTGCCAATGCGCGTCGCGTGCGTAATGCTTATCTGACGATGCTCATTTCGGCGTCATTAAGCTTATTTGCTGCCATGGTCTTATCGATTGATGCTTTTAAACTTGCTAAAGATGAAAATACGCAACTTTCTTGCAGTATTAATGCCATCGTATCGTGCAGCAAAGTAGCGTTGTCTTGGCAGTCTACGGTTTTTGGATTTCCTAATTCATTTATCGGGTTGATGTTTGAATCAGCAGTAATTACAATCGCAATTGCTGGATTAATGCTTGTCCGCTTTCCAAACTCCCTTTTGCGTATTGCATTCTTTATATATTCAGCCGCCCTACTTTTTGCACTTTGGTTATTCTCTCAATCATTTTTTGTAATTAAAGCTTTTTGTCCGTGGTGCATGCTGGTAACGGTCTCAACAATTTCCGTTTTTACAAGCATGTTGAGAATCAACATCTATCAGAACTCATTTAACTGGAAAGAACAGGCTCATCAGAGTATTCTCAGGTTCATACTGCAAGGTCGTGACTATGTAGTTATGGTATTCATATATGCCGTAATAGCCGCGGCAATAATCTGGAAGTACGGGACTTATTTCTTACCTGAATTTCTTTATAGCTAGACTTTTGACTCTAGATTTTGTTTTCCAGTGAAGTTTTGAGCCACAAAGAAAGATTTCAGCCGATTGATTGCGTAATCGGCTTGTTTGGACAATGAATTTCGTTAAAACCCACGGTGGTTTGGATTTGATGCCGAGAGAAGATTATCTATACTTATAGCCTCGGATAGGTTTTGATTCTAATGCTCAAATGAATTGATAGGGGATTTTTAATGGCAAAGCAGCAGGGTAAGAACGCAGACAACGCAAATCGTTGGATTGTTCTTGCTATGGTCTTACTTGTTATTGGAACTGGTGTTGCCTTTTCAATCATGGGTCAAAACAACAAGGAAGATGCACCCTTGGCAGGCCTTGACGGAATTAGCTTGAAACCGGCAGTGGTATCAACAATCGATGTCGAAAATGGATCTGCTGTCACTTTCAATCCCGGCCTATCAACGGTCATCGATGTTTGGGAAGATCCACAGTGCCCATCATGTAAGGCATTTGAAATCGTAATGGGTGATTACTTGGATTCACTTGTGCGTGATGAAAAAGCCACTGTTCGATTCCATGTTCTTTCATTCAAAGGACCAGAATCAGTTCGTTCTGCAAATGCAGCATTTTGCGCCGCAGATGAAGGGCATTTTTTGGATTTTCATAACGCTCTGTACACAGTTGAATCACCAGGAGAGGGCTCCGGTTTTTTCACTACAGAGGTTCTTCTAAAAATTGGTGAAAAGATCGGCATTAACTCTCCTAAGTTTGAAGAGTGTGTCTCTCAAGGATCCAAATCAGATTTAGTTAAAGCCCACTACGACTCTATGGGCAAGTTTGGGGTTCAGGGAACGCCAACTGTTTTCATTAATGGAAAAGTATGGAAACCAACTATGGAGTTCTTTGACCTGAATGATTTCCGTTCAGCTGTAGAGGCTGGATAACACTTGAACTTTGCCTTTCCAACGCCATCAGTTTCGGCGTTAGAGATTGGTCCACTCACAATTCATTTTTATGCACTTTGCATCATCACCGGTATTGCTGTTGCAATCTGGTTGGGTGATAAACGTTTCAAAGCAAAGGCGGAACAAGGTGAGTCGATCGTTGCAGAGGTAGCGATCACTGCAGTTCCACTCGGAATAATTGGCGGCCGTCTTTATCACGTGCTCTCTTCACCTAACGCGTACTTTGGCAAAGATGGTCAGCCAATTGATGCACTTAAAATTTGGGAGGGTGGACTCGGAATTTGGGGTGCGATCTCCATCGGACTTTTCGGAGCTTTCTTACGTTATCGAATGTTACAAAAAAAGTTCAACCTTCCATCTTTTGCAGTTTTCGTTGACAGTCTGGCTCCAGGAATATTGTTTGCCCAAGCAATTGGACGTTTTGGAAACTGGTTTAATGGCGAACTTTTTGGACGTCCATTAGACACTTGGTGGTCGCTACAAGTTCCACTTGAGTATCGGCCCAACGGATATACCCAGTTTGAAACCTTCCATCCCACTTTCTTATACGAAGCGATTTGGTGCACCCTAATAGCTGTCCTGCTCATTTACTTTGTTAAGGGCTTAAAACCAGGGCAAGTTTTTGCCGCCTATGTTTTCGCCTACTGCTTTGGTCGTCTTTTTATTGAGTTGATTCGAATTGATGCAGCAAACACGATAGCTGGGCTGCGAGTTAATGTTTGGGTCAGTCTGCTTGTGGGCCTACTCTCCTTTCTCTTTTTTGTGCGTGCCTCGAAAGAGCGCTCAAAATCTTAATGTAGGCTGATAAACATGAGCCTTGAGGATGTTTATAAGCGCAATCTGCAACATCGCACTCATCGTGCAGGTTGGTTACGTGCTGCAGTTCTCGGTGCAAATGATGGATTGGTTTCAACTGCCTCATTAATGATTGGTGTTGCAGCTGCTGGCAAAGAAGAATTCCTACTGACTGCAGGTTTGGCAGGAATAACTGCCGGAGCTATGTCTATGGCTGTTGGTGAATACGTTTCTGTTAAATCTCAAAATGATGTTGAGGCATCTGATCGGGTTTTAGAGATGGAACACTTGGCAATAGATCCAGAGGCAGAGCTTATGGAGCTACAACATATTTATATTGCGAGAGGTCTTACTCCAGAGTTAGCATTGCAAGTTGCACAAGAGATGCACAAAAAAGATGCTCTAGAGGCGCACTTGCGAGATGAGTTAGGTCAACATCCGCACACAAAGGCCAGACCTGTTCAAGCTGCCATTGCATCTGCAATTTCATTTACTGCCGGTGGCCTTATTCCATTTGCCGGAGCATTTGCACCAACAATTGGTGCCAAATTTTGGTCGATCGTTGTGTTCACCTTAGGTGGGCTGCTGATTACTGGAGTGGTGAGTGCGCGACTTGCCGGTGCTCGGATTTTTACTCCAACGGTACGAGTCATGCTCGGGGGAAGCCTAGGCATGCTCATCACAGCCGGAATTGGAAAGATTGCCAATATTTCAGGTCTTTAATTTCACATAATTTAAGGCGACACATTCCGACCTTCTTGCTACGCTTTCCTAGTAAGTAGTACGGGCCAAGGATGTCCCATCATTATTTCGGACTATCCGTAGGAGTGATCATGGCCCTCGCAAATAATTATCCGCAGGCTCAAGGGCTTTATAACCCTGCAGATGAACATGATGCATGTGGTGTTGCAATGGTTGCCACACTCAACAAAATCGCAACACATGAGATAGTTTCTAAAGCACTTACCGCACTTCGCAACATGGAGCATCGCGGTGCATCTGGAGCTGAGCCAGATAGTGGAGATGGTGCCGGAATTCTCATCCGAATCCCGGATAAATACTTTCAAGAAGTAAGTGGATTTAAACTTCCACCTGTCGGCGCATATGCCACAGGCATCGCATTTGTTGCAAAGGGATCCAGTTTTAAAGATGAAATAAAAAAAATAGCCGACGAAGAGGGAGTTGTGGTCTTAGGGTGGCGAGAAGTCCCTATCGAACCGAAGTCGTTAGGAAAAACTGCCCTTTCGGTAATGCCGGAGTTTCACCAGTTATTCATTTCTGGAAAAAACAATGAGAGCGGAATTATCCTCGATCGCATGGCGTTTTGCTTACGAAAAAGAGTAGAACATTCATTAGAGGTGTACTTCCCATCTCTTTCTTCTCAGACAATTGTTTACAAGGGCATGCTTACAACTGGTCAGTTAGAAGAGTTTTTTCCAGAGCTTTCAGATGAACGGGTTGTTTCTCCACTTGCCTTGGTTCACTCTCGCTTTTCAACTAATACTTTTCCTTCTTGGCCACTTGCTCACCCTTATCGATTTATTGCCCACAATGGAGAGATAAACACTGTTAAAGGAAATAGAAATTGGATGCGCGCACGTGAGTCACTGCTTGAGAGTGATCTCATTCCCGGTGACTTAAAAAGATTGTTTCCAATTGTTCAAATGGATGGTTCTGACTCGGCATCATTTGATGAAGTCTTAGAACTTCTATATTTGGGAGGTCGCTCACTAGCACAGGCAGTTTTGATGATGATTCCTGAAGCTTGGGAGAACCATGCATCGATGCCAAAGAATCGTCGTGATTTTTATGCCTTCCATGCATCTTTGATGGAGCCATGGGATGGACCAGCATGTGTAACTTTTACAGATGGACATCAAGTAGGAGCAGTTCTAGATCGCAATGGACTACGACCATCTCGTTATTGGGTTACAAAAGATGGACTTGTCGTTCTTGCCTCTGAAGTTGGAGTACTTGATATTCCTGCAGAGAACATAGAACGAAAAGGCCGCTTGCAACCTGGAAAAATGTTTTTAGTTGATATTGAACAAGGACGCATCATTGAAGATGGTGAAATCAAAGATGGATTAGCAACTGCCGCACCCTACGGAAAATGGCTAGAAGATGGAATGGTTAAGCTCAGCGAGCTCCCATCAAGAGAGCACATTGTTTATCCTCACTCTTCAGTTGTTCGTCGGCAACGTGCATTTGGATACACAGAAGAAGATCTACGCATTCTTATTACTCCGATGGCAAAAAATGGCATGGAGCCGCTGGGTTCAATGGGAACGGATACACCAATTGCTGCTCTTTCAGACAAGCCTCGATTGATTTTTGATTACTTCTCACAGCTATTTGCTCAAGTAACTAATCCACCTCTAGATGCGATTCGTGAAGAGTTAGTTACAAGTTTGGGAACTTCTATGGGGCCAGAACACAATCTGCTTGATCCTGGCCCAGAAAGTTGTCGTCAAGTTTCACTTGCATTCCCTGTTATCGATAATGATGAGCTGGCTAAGATTATCAATATCAATGCAGATGATGATTTTCCCGAACTTAGCGCACATGTAATCCGTGGTTTATTTAATGTCTCTAAAGGTGGTGCCGGCCTTCGCGAGCGACTTAATGAGATTAAGCGTGAGGTTACACAGGCTATAAACGATGGGGCACACATCATTGTCTTGTCAGATCGTGATGGAGATGCAGAGGATGCTTCTATTCCATCACTTTTGTTAACTGCTGCGGTCCACCATCATTTGATTCGAGAAAAAACTCGCACGAGTGTTGGATTAGTTGTTGAGGCAGGTGATGTGCGAGAGGTCCATCATGTTGCACTTCTGATTGGTTATGGAGCAGCGTGCGTTAATCCTTATCTTGCTATGGAGTCAGCTGAAGATTTAGTGCTTCAAGGAGTCATCACCGGCATAACACCTGAAAAAGCTGTAAAGAATCTCATAAAAAGCTTGGGCAAGGGTGTGCTAAAAGTTATGTCAAAGATGGGTATCAGCACAATCGCCTCCTATACGGGAGCACAAGTCTTTGAAGCAATTGGTTTGTCGCAAGAAATCGTGGATGAATATTTTGTGGGAACAACATCACGATTAGGGGGTGTATCTCTAGATGTGATTGCAGAGGAGACCATCGCACGACATCACATTGCTTATCCACCAGGTGGAGAGATTCCAGGAACTAAACGACTTCCAATCGGCGGTGAATATCAATGGCGCCGTGAAGGTGAACCACATTTATTTGATCCAGAGACAGTCTTTACTCTGCAGCACTCAACTAGAAATAAGCGATATGACATCTTCAAGAGATATACCGATCGCGTTAATGAGCGAAGTTCCCGCCTGATGACTTTGCGCGGATTATTTGAGTTCAACGCGAGTTCAAGTAACGCAATTTCAATTGATGATGTTGAGCCAGCAAGTGAAATCATTAAAAGGTTCTCAACAGGTGCGATGTCATATGGATCGATTTCGGCTGAGGCTCACGAGACTTTAGCAATAGCTATGAACCGCATTGGTGGAAAATCAAATACTGGTGAAGGTGGCGAAGAGATCGAGCGATATACGCCAATGGCTAATGGTGATTCCAAGCGATCTGCAATCAAGCAAGTTGCATCTGGTCGCTTTGGTGTAAATAGCAATTACCTGGTCAACAGTGATGATATTCAAATCAAAATCTCTCAAGGCGCAAAGCCAGGTGAGGGTGGACAACTCCCGGGATACAAGGTTTATCCATGGATTGCAAAGGCTCGTTACTCAACACCAGGAGTTGGTCTTATTTCTCCACCGCCTCACCATGACATCTATTCGATTGAGGATTTAGCACAGTTAATCCATGATTTAAAGAATGCAAACAAAAATGCACGAATTCACGTAAAACTTGTTGCAGAGGTTGGAGTAGGTACAGTTGCTGCTGGTGTATCAAAGGCACATGCTGACGTTGTTTTAATCTCCGGGCATGACGGTGGTACAGGTGCCTCGCCTTTAACTTCCCTTAAGCATGCTGGAGCTCCATGGGAGCTTGGATTAGCAGAAACACAACAAACACTTTTACTCAATGGGTTGCGTGATCGCATAGTTGTTCAGGCCGATGGTCAGTTAAAAACCGGGCGAGATGTTGTTATCGCTGCGCTTCTCGGTGCTGAAGAGTATGGTTTTGCAACGGCGCCGCTAGTTGTTTCTGGGTGCATCATGATGCGCGTATGTCATTTAGATACATGCCCAGTTGGCGTTGCCACACAAAATCCTGAGCTGCGCAAAAACTTTAGTGGTAAGCCTGAGTTTGTTGAAACATTCTTTGAATACATTGCAGAGGAAGTTCGAGAGATTTTGGCCCAACTCGGATTTAAGACTATTCAAGAAGCAATCGGTCATGTTGAGTATCTTGATACTCGCAAAGCGATCGATCACTGGAAGGCCTCAGGATTAGATCTTGCTCCGTTACTCCTTCGTCCAGATGTGGTCAGTCCACTTCACAATACGATCAAGCAAGATCACGGACTTGAGAAGGCTTTAGATAATCAACTCATATCTTTGGCATCACCTGCACTTGAAAAAGGCGAGAGTGTAAAGATTGATCTACCAGTTCGAAATGTAAATCGTACAGTTGGCACAATGCTTGGAGCAGAAGTCACCCGCAGATATGGAGTTGAGGGATTACCTTCAGGCACCATCGATGTTGTCTTACATGGCTCTGCTGGTCAGTCACTTGGTGCATTCATCCCAAGTGGCCTATCCATTCGGCTTTATGGCGACTCAAATGACTACGTTGGAAAAGGAATTTCTGGTGGTCGTGTTGTTGTTCGCCCAGATGAGAAGGCCAGTTTTAAATCACAGAACAATGTTATTGCTGGAAACGTGATCGGTTACGGCGCAACATCTGGCGAAATTTTCATCCGTGGAGTTGTTGGTGAGCGATTCTGTGTTCGAAACTCCGGAGCTCTAGCAGTTGTCGAAGGAATTGGAGATCACGGCTGCGAGTACATGACTGGCGGCACAGTAATAGTCTTAGGCCAGACTGGTCGAAACTTTGCGGCAGGAATGTCAGGTGGACGTGCATTTGTTTTAGATCTAGAAAGGGCTAATGTGAATTCAGAGATGGTAGATATTCTTGCTGTTCCTGCGGATCAGATTGTGATTCTTAAAGATAATATTTCAACGTTTCATGCAGAGACTGGCTCAGAGATTGCCGCCGAATTGTTAAAGAATTGGGAGAAGAGCCTTGCACGTATTTCACTTGTAATGCCTCGTGACTATGCTCGAGTAATAGCGGCAATGGAGAGAGCAGAGCGAGAAGGTTTGCCAGTTGATGAACTAGTAATGGAGGTAGCAGCTAATGGCTGATCCAAAGGGTTTTATGACAACTGCGCGCGAGGTTCCAAAGCGCCGTCCAGTCGATGTTCGAATTCAAGATTGGCGCGAAGTATACGAACCACAAAGTTTTGAGCACTTACAAAAGCAAGCAGGCCGATGCATGGACTGTGGCATTCCTTTCTGTCACAACGGTTGCCCGCTAGGGAATTTAATTCCAGAGTGGAATGATCTAATTTATAGGGGAGATAAAGAAGAGGCGGTTAACCGCCTGCATGCTACAAATAATTTTCCGGAGTTCACAGGTCGTTTATGTCCAGCGCCATGTGAGACTGCATGCGTGGTAGCAATTAATCGCGACGCAGTAACGATTAAACAGATAGAACTTCGAACAATTGAAGAAGCATTCGACATGGATAATGTGAAGCCGATGCCTCCTGATCGCTTAACAGGTAAGACGGTTGCAGTAATTGGATCAGGACCTGCAGGTCTTGCAGCTGCCCAGCAGTTAACAAGGGCGGGACATACTGTTGCGGTCTATGAGCGAGCCGACAAAATTGGTGGACTTTTACGTTATGGAATTCCTGAGTTTAAAATGGAGAAACATATCCTCGATCGAAGATTAGAACAGATGGAGAAGGAAGGTACACGTTTTCGTTCTGGCGTAGATGTTGGAATTGAGTTAACTGGAACAGATCTACGTAGAAAATATGACGCTGTGGTACTTGCAGTGGGTGCAACACAATGGCGATATCTCAACATTAAGGGACGAGAGCTCAAGGGTGTTTATCAAGCAATGGAGTTTTTACCGTGGGGAAATAAACAGGCCTTAGGTGAAGTTGAAGAGCCAGTTATAAACGTTGCAGGAAAACATGTTGTCATTCTTGGTGGAGGCGATACTGGTGCTGACTGCCTTGGAACTTCCGTGCGGCAAGGCGCGGCTTCAGTTACTCAGTTAGAGATTATGCCAAGACCAACTGATGAGCGTCCGGCTTCGCAGCCTTGGCCTACTTATCCAATGATTTATCGCGTATCGAGTGCACATGAAGAGCAGGACAATCGCATCTTTGCTGTAAGTACTGAAGAGTTTCTTGGAGATTTAGAGGGAAATTTGCGTGCAATTAAAATTGTAGAAACTGAATTTGTTAATGGAAAATTTGAGGCAAAGCCAAGCAGTGAGAAAGAAATCAAAGCTGACTTTGTCTTTATGGCTATGGGATTTACTGGGCCGGAGAAATCTTCATTGATTAATCAGTTAGAAGTAGGGATCGATGAACGTGGAAACATAAAGCGAGATGCAAATTTTCAGACCACTGAAGAAGGCATATTTGTTGCAGGAGATGCCGGGCGAGGTCAATCCTTAATCGTTTGGGCAATCGCTGAAGGGCGAAGCGCTGCGGCGGCAGTTGATACCTATTTGACTGGAGGAACTCAACTTCCATCGCCGATAGAGCCAACTTCTAAACCACTTATGGTCTAACGTAGCAACCATGCGTAGGGCAAAAATCGTCTGCACCATGGGTCCTGCAGTAGATACCGCCGAAAAAGTAAAAGAACTCATTCAAGCTGGAATGAATATGGCTAGATTAAATCTTTCACATGGCACGCATACTGATCATCAGTCGCGTTTGGATCTTGTTAGAGCAGGGGCTAAAGAGGCCGGCGTTCCAGTGGCAGTGCTCATTGATTTGCAGGGTCCTAAGATTCGTCTCTCCACATTTTTAGATGGACCTCATGAACTTTCGCGCGGTGATATTTTCACAATTACTACAGATGAAATAGAGGGTAGTAAGGACAGGGTTGGCACAACCTATAAAGGACTACCTAGTGATTGCAAAGCTGGCGATCGTATACTTATTGATGATGGAAAAGTTACCGTTGAAGTTATTGAGATCAAGGGCAATGATGTAGTTACAAAAGTTATAGAACCAGGATTAGTAAGCAATAGCAAAGGTATTAACTTACCGGGGGTAGCCGTTTCTGTTCCAGCGCTTTCTAAAAAAGATATGGATGATCTACGTTGGGGCCTTCGTGCCGGTGCAGATTTTATTGCTTTATCTTTTGTGCGAAACGCCAAAGATATTGATGACGTTCATGCAATTATGGATGAAGTGGGGATTCGTATCCCAGTGATCGCTAAGATCGAAAAACCACAGGCGGTAGCGAATTTGCAGGAGATCGTAAGCGCATTTGATGGCATCATGGTTGCACGTGGGGATCTTGGAGTTGAGATGCCCATTGAAGAGGTTCCACTTGTGCAAAAGCGATGCATCGAACTTGCTCGCGAAGCTGCTAAACCAGTAATCGTTGCAACCCAAATGCTGGATTCAATGATTAGTAATTCAACTCCGACTCGAGCTGAAGCCACCGACTGCGCGAATGCAGTTCTAGATGGTGCTGATGCTTTGATGTTGTCGGGTGAGACATCCATTGGAGCATTTGCAATTGAGGCAGTTGCAACGATGGCCCGGATCATCGCACGAACTGAGGAAGGTGGATTCGAAATGATTCGACCACTTCGCACGACACCTCGAACGAAAGGCGGCGCTATTACTCGAGCCGCAGCTGAAGTTGGTGCAATCGTTGAAGCTAAGTACCTAGTTACTTTTACTCAATCTGGTGACTCTGCTCGTCGAATGGCGCGGCTGCGATCACCAATTCCAATCCTTGCATTTAGCCCAGAGGTAGGTACCTACAATCGCCTTGCACTTACATGGGGAGTCGAGCCTGCGATTGCATCGATGGTTAAGCACACCGATGAAATGGTAAAGCAGACGGATACGTTACTTATTGAATCTGGTCGTGCAAAACAGGGGGAGACAGTCATCATTGTCGCCGGATCTCCGCCTGGAATTCCTGGCTCAACGAATGCAATGCGAGTACACCGCGTTGGTGATGCAGTTGGTGGCGTTGTTCCCGCTTATCGATAATTCTCGTTTTCCAAACCAATCCTGTTTACAGTTAGACTATAAGACTCAAGCAAGGCCTCGGTACTCCAACGGTAGAGAGGGCAGTCTCAAACACTGCATAGTGTCGGTTCGAATCCGACTCGGGGCACGTTAGTTATTTGGACTTCTTGATACATGTGCGTCAAGAAATTGCCAGAAAGGATGAGCCAATCATGAGCATTCGTATTCTGGTTGCCGAAGATGAAGCGATCATTCGAATGGACTTGATCGAAATGCTTCAAGGTGCTGGTTATGAAGTTGTTGCTGCTGCAACGAACGGACAAGAAGCAATTGATTTAGCTGTTGAGCACAAACCAGACCTTGCTATTTTAGATGTAAAAATGCCGGTCCTAGATGGTATTTCTGCAGCTTCTAAAATTATTGAGATTGCCCCTGTTCTTATGCTCACTGCTTTCTCGCAAAAAGAGTTAGTTGAGCGGGCACGTGATGCCGGAGTAATGGCATATGTGGTTAAGCCATTTACGATCGGTGACTTAATGCCGGCAATTGAAATTGCAATTAGTAGACATAATCAGATGAAAACCTTGGCAACAGAGGTTGCAGATCTTCATGATCGGTTAGAGACCCGTAAAATTATTGACAAAGCTAAAGGCATTTTGATGTCTGCCCTGAGCTTGAGCGAGCCGGAAGCATTCTCATGGATACAAAAAGCGGCGATGGATAGGCGCCTAACCATGAAAGAAGTTGCTTTGGCAGTAATCGACCCTAAGCAGGCCGAACAGTTCCTTTCTTAGCCGCGCCGAGTAAGGAAATCCCCATGAGATCCCTGATTTTTGAGTGGATTAGCTCGGATCTATACTGCTATTGAGCGCAAATCAGTTTTCGCTATTCGGTACTGGCTAGTACACTTCGGTGATCCTTTTTGAAGGTCATCTAGATACCTTTGATAAAGGAACTTACAAAAGGAGAAAACATGCAGAAATTCAATAAGGCAGCCATTGTGGTTGCTACTGCAGTAGCTGGCTTAGTACTTGCTGGTTGCGGTGGAGGAGGAACAGCTTCTGGTCCTCTAAAAATTGGTTCATTGTTGCCTGAGACAGGCAGCCTTGCGTTCCTTGGACCCCCAGAGTTTGCAGGAGTTGATTTAGCTGTTGCTGATATCAACGCCGCAGGTGGAGTACTTGGTGAAAATATTGAGCACATCCGTGGCGACTCAGGAGATACAAGTACTGACATCGCACAACAGACTGCTGACTCACATATTTCAGCAGGAGTAAGTGCAATCGTTGGTGCAGCATCATCTGGAGTT
>CAIUSQ010000299.1 GCA_903901905.1 uncultured Actinomycetes bacterium | reverse complement strand
GAGCATATTTTGCGTAACCAAGTTTTTGGAATTGCCACAGAAAACCTGACAGGCTCGATTGCCAGAAGAAGTCTCTATTGCTCAAAGGCAGCAAATGGAGTTCATTCCATAGCTCGATCTTTTCCTAATAAGGCTGGAAATATTTGGTATGAGCGCACAGAGCACACATGGTTAAGCGGCAAGTGTAAGTTTTGTGGTTCTAATCAAAATGAATATGAAAGAACTCCCGATCTTGAGTCCTATGCCTATGCATTTATTCATTCAGACAATATAAAATCCACACTAGAAGAAATGTTTGGAGTCAATATGCACTTTGACGTAATTATCGGAAATCCGCCGTACCAGATGAGCACCGGCGGAACAGGTGGCGCAGGCGTACAAGCTAAGCCCATTTACAACTCGTTCGTTCAGCAGGCTAAATCGCTTGATCCGCGATACCTGTGCATGGTGACACCATCACGATGGTTTTCCGGCGGAATGGGTTTAGACAACTTTAGAGAATCTATGCTGAACGACAATAGGTTGCGAGTTATTCATGATTTCCCAGATTCGAATGACGTTTTTCCTGGAACGCAAATCAAGGGTGGCGTATCCTATTTTTTATGGGAGCGAGATAATCCCGGAGATGTAACTGTGACGACGCACGACAAGGGAGAAGTGGTATCGACTGCCGATCGTCCTCTTCTTGAACCTGGTTGTGATGTATTCATCCGCTATAACGAAGGTGTTTCGATTTTAAAGAAGGTAATAAATACTGAAATGGCTGGATCTACAAAGTCTCTTGAACTTCCAATTCAAAAACAGTTCATGTCACTAGTGAGTTCTATTGGCGCATTCGGACTGGATACAACCTTCAAAGGTAAAGACAAAGAGCGGGCCGGCGACGTTAAGGTTTACCGCAATGGAGGTATTGGCTACATCAAACGTGAAGAACTAACCAAGGAAACCGAGGCCATTGATTGGTGGAAGGTATTCATCCCCCGCGCTGGAAGTGGAAGTGATTCGTTTCCACACTCAATTCTTGGAAAACCGTTTGTAGGGGAACCAGGTTCAGCCTCGTCATGGACCTACATGCACATAGGTCCCTTCAAGAATAGGAAGCAGGCCGAGAATGCAAAGGCATATATCAGTACGCGCTTATTTAGATTCCTTGTCTTACTTCATAAGCCAACACAAGATGCAACAAAAGCTGTTTACACTTTCGTGCCAATTCTAGACTTCTCTCAAACTTGGACAGATGAACTGCTCTACGCAAAATATAAGTTAACTAAAGATGAAATCGGCTTTATTGAGAGCATGATTCGGCCGATGGACCTAAATGAGTAACAAAACAATCGAGGAGCTCCTCCCTGAAAAGCCTGAAGCAAGGCTTCGCATTTATGCATGGTCGACAGATTCAATCGGTAAATACAAATCCTGTTTAAAGGTTGGTCAGACCACACAAGATGTAAATACACGAATTAGACAATCGCAAGGGGTGGCGCAATATCCATATGTTTTGGAAGTTGATGAACCGGCAGAGCGCCTAGACGGATCTGCCTTCCGTGATAGTGCTGTTCGTGAACGACTTAAACAAAAAGGATTCGAGAACGTTGAGCTTGAGTGGATGAGATGTACCGCAAAGGACGTCCTAGAAGCAATTAAGGAATTACAAACAGGCCAAATTAGGGCTGGCTCGCACCATGAAGATTTCAAAATGCGTGACGAACAGCTAGCCGCGGTGAAGAAAACATCAAACTACTACCAGTCGATTTGGGCAGATGATAAGAAGGCTGTACCTAGATTTTTATGGAATGCGAAAATGCGGTTTGGAAAGACTTTTGCCTCATACCAACTTGCGAAAAAACTAGAAGCAAAGAAGATTCTTGTCGTGACTTTCAAGCCAGCAGTGGAAGATGCATGGCAAGTCGATCTTGAATCTCATCAGGACTTTCAAGGGTGGCAATACTTCTCAAAAACAACAGGCGGCGACCCTACGACTGCTAGAAAAAATGCACCCTTGGTCTATTTTGGATCCTTTCAGGACTTGCTTGGGAAAGATAAGGCAACCGGGACCATCAAGGCAAAAAATGAATGGCTACACACCACAAATTGGGATCTAGTTATTTTCGATGAATACCACTTTGGCGCTTGGAGAGATAGCGCTAAGGAACTTTT
>CAIUSQ010000298.1 GCA_903901905.1 uncultured Actinomycetes bacterium | reverse complement strand
GCGAGTAACAAAGAAAGTGTTTCTTCTTTCACCAGCAAATGTTTCAGTAAGCAGTGAAGATAAATCAGCTGCAGCACAAGCAAGTTTTTTTAATCAGAGCTGATCATGTTGAGCGTGGGCTCACTGCTAGCCAATCTCTTGCAGTTGTTTCTCTTTGCTTTGTTGGGGCGACTGATCTTTGATTATGTACAAATGTTTTCGAAAACTTGGCGCCCACGTGGTCCTATTCTTTATTTGGTCGAGGCCATCTATACGATCACAGACAGGCCTATGAAATTCGTTGGAAGATTTGTTCCACCACTTCGCCTAGGGGCAATTAGTTTGGATATGAGTTTTATAGTTCTTTTTTTCGGCACACAGTTATTGATCGGCTTCGCTAGTCGCCTTTAGATCAGGCCGATTTAGTTAAAACAACTTCTAGCCCTATTTCACTATCGCCTACAACAATTGCGCCGTCATTGACCATTGACACCGCAAGAACCTCATTCTCGATTCGAGAACGATCACTTTCAATCGCAGCAATAATTTCGGGAGTACCGTTCCAGGCAATATTGATTCGATCTGAAATATCAAAGCCCTCACTTTTACGTCGCTCTTGAATAAAGCGGATCACCTCACGTACATTTCCAGCCAGAATTAATGCAGGTGTGAGTTGCAGATCAAGTGCAACACTCTCACCGTCATGTGAAGAAACGCTCCAACCAGATTTTGGCACCTCAGTAATAACAAGATCTTCAAGGGAAATTGTCCATGAGGCAATGGATGTTGATCCTTGATTGCGCAGTTGCTTAACAAGTTCTGTTGGATCTACCCCAGCAATTGCCTTTGCAATCTCTTGAACAGCCCCACCAAATTTTGTACCAAGGCTCTTGAAATTTGCCTTAACACTTACATCGACTAGATCTCCATCGGCATTTGCAATATCTTCAAGTTCCATAACGTTTAATTCATCGGCAATTTGCTCACGCATCTGCTCTGGCAGATCAGACCATCCCTTTGCCGCGATCAAGGCTCGACCTAGGGGTTGTCGAATCTTGACTCCTGATTCGGCTCGAGTAGCTCTACCAAGCTCAACTATGCGACGAGTTAGCTCTACTTGTTTTCCCAGTTCGCGATTAATCTCAGCGCTCTTGGAGATTGGAAAGTCTGAGAGATGAACAGAAAGAGGGGCTGTTGGATCAGTTGGTCGGACGAGTTCTTGCCATACATGCTCTGAAATAAATGGCACAAGGGGAGCGAGTAGTTGTGTCAGAGTTACTAGACACTCATGCAAGGTGGCTAAAGCGGCGGCATCTCCATCCCAAAAACGTCGACGTGAGCGCCGGACATACCAATTTGATAAGTCATCGATGAATTTTGCTAACTCGCGTCCAGCAGCCTGTGAATCAAAACCCTCTAGAGCATTATCAACGTTGGCAGTCAAGAGGTTAAGTTCTGAAATAATCCACTTGTCCATTAAGGGTCGATCTGCCAGTAATGGAGTTTGTGAGAGCTCAAAATTAGAGGCCTTTGCATACAAGGCATGGAATGAAACAGTGTTCCAATATGTCAATAAAGTCTTTCGAACAACTTCATTCAAATTCTCATGTCCTACTCGCCTTGCAGACCAAGGCGATCCAACTGCGAGCATGTACCAGCGAACTGCATCAGCGCCATGTTGATCCATTAGCGCCATCGGCTCAAGAACATTGCCTAAATGTTTACTCATCTTGCGTCCATCTTTATCCAAGATATGGCCAAGGCATAAAACAGTTTTATAAGAGGATTGATCAAATACTAAAGTTCCAATTGTCATTAAGGTGTAAAACCATCCGCGAGTTTGATCTATAGCTTCACAGATGAAGTCAGCTGGATATGAGGCCTTAAATTTTTCAACTGAACCTTCTTTGTGAGGATAACCCCACTGCGCAAATGGCATTGCACCTGAGTCATACCAACAGTCGATTACCTCCGGGACACGAATCATTGTTGAGTCGCACTCACTGCAATTAAATGTGATGTCATCAACAAAAGGTCTGTGAGGATCTAGGTTAGAAAGTTCCTTACCTGCCAGTTGACCTAACTCTTTGAGGGAGTCAACGCAGATTTCATGTTTATTTTCGCATCGCCAAATTGGCAGAGGCGTACCCCAATAGCGATTTCGGGAGAGTGCCCAATCAATGTTGTTGTTTAACCAATCACCATATCGGCCCTCTTTAATTGTTTCAGGATGCCAATTAGTTGAAGCATTTTCTCTAAGTAATGCATCCTTAATTGATGTGGTTCGGATATACCAAGAAGGTTGTGCGTAATACATCAATGCAGTGTGACAACGCCAGCAGTGGGGGTAGGAGTGTTCATATTGCTGGTGCTTATAAAGTGCGCCGGTTGCTTTGAGCTCTTTTACTAATGCCTTATCTGCATCTTTGAAAAATACTCCGCCTACTACGGGAACCTCTTTTAGAAATCTTCCATCTGGAGCAATTGGATTGACCACAGGCAATCCATAGCTACGACAGACCGCAAGATCATCTGCGCCAAAGGCTGGAGATTGATGGACCAGTCCAGTTCCATCTTCAGTGGTTACATACGTTGCTAGGACTACATAATGGGCATCTGGAATCTCAACATAATCAAAGGGCCTTTGGTATGTAGTTTTCTCTAGATCCTTACCCAGAATTGTTTGTAAAATCTTTTTATCACCCTTTACCGACTCCATGAGAGCTTTAGCAACAACGAGCACTTCATCCTCTTGCTCTTCAACGCTCACCTGTACAACTACATACTCAACTTCTGGATGCACTGCGATTGCAGTATTTGAAACAAGAGTCCAAGGAGTTGTAGTCCATACAAGAAGGCTTGCTTTTAGTTTTTGTAACTCACCTGATGTGACTGGGAAGCGGACGAAAACCGATGGATCGGTAACGGTTTCATAGCCTTGAGCTAATTCGTGATCTGACAGACCTGTTCCGCACCGTGGGCAGTATGGAGCGACTCGATGGTCTTGAACAAGTAAACCTTTTTTCCAAATTTCTTTGAGTGACCACCATACTGATTCGACATACTCTGGTGACATAGTCCAATATGCCTGATCAAAATCGACCCAGAAACCCATGCGGTCAGTCATTTCAGTAAAAGCGCTTACATGGCGCTGAACTGATTCACGGCATTTGTCATTAAATTGTGAAATTCCATATTTTTCAATATCTCCTTTGCCGGAGAATCCAAGTTCTTTTTCTACGGCAATCTCAACTGGAAGTCCGTGACAGTCCCAACCGGCTTTTCTCTCTACGTATTTTCCCTTCATCGTATGAAAACGAGGAAATACATCTTTGAAAACTCGAGCTTCAATATGGTGAGTTCCAGGCATTCCATTTGCTGTTGGTGGGCCTTCATAGAAGGTCCATGCCGGTCCATCTTCACGGGAGTTGACAGTTTTTTCAAAGACAGAGTTGTCGCGCCAGAATTTTAAAATCTGGTGTTCAACTGCAGGCAGATCAACCGATGCAGATATCTGTCGAAACGACATTAAAAAACCCCCAGAGACAATTCTCTGGAGGGACGAAATCTGCATATGCAGTTTTCGCGGTACCACCCACCTTGCGTCTACACCTTGATGCATTCGCCGCTTTTGATCCCACTTGCTAGTTCTAGGTGAATCCTTGATAAAGGACCACTTCTTCTAGCAGGCTCGTGAGGTGATAGCCCCGTCATTGCCAGTTATGTGAGGAGTTCAGTCTAGAT
>CAIUSQ010000297.1 GCA_903901905.1 uncultured Actinomycetes bacterium | reverse complement strand
TCATCTGAACTATCAGGTGTAAAACCAAATGGCGACATGTGTAAATCCTCCCAGTGCTGTAACCAGATAGCCATCTGATTTCTTCCCAAACTCACAGTGTTATTTGTGGGCGAGTTATGAAAAGGGCATCTTTAGCGCGACGCGTCTTCTGGCGGTAGGCTGGCCCTATGTCCAGCGCCTTCCTTGCACTCATTTGGTGGGTTGTCCCGGCTTTAGGTTTGAGCGGGGCCCTTCTCTATGTTTTATGGGTCACTAAATTTCAAGGAAAGTTCCAGCAAGAAACACAGCGCTCTGTTGGCCAGTTTCAGCGTTTTCAAGATTCACTACGCGATTCACAGGCCCGCGATGTTTCAGCCCAATCCCAGGTAACTCCAACAGCTGCGACCGGCGACAACCAAACTCATTTAATTAAGCCAGATCCGGCAAGTGATTCTCATGACGATAATCCTTTTCTGAAGAAATCCTAAGTAGAACTCCCTTTTAGACCGTGCGCTTTTCACCGCTTCCACGAATAGCAAGAATTTTTCTTGCTCTCTTTGTTGCGCTGGCACTGATTGCCCCATTGCCTTATGTGATTATTTTGCCGGGGCAAGCACAAAATATTTTTGACAAGTTAATTACTATTAAAAATCAAAAATCTTATCCGGCAAATGGTCGTATTGATTTAATGTCAATCAGAGTCACAAATCCAAACTCTTGGATCATTGGACCGGAGATTGTTTATTCGTGGATCAGGGCTGATGAGACTGTTTATCCACGTGCTGCAATCTATCCACCTGGCACCACGCAAAAGAGTGAAGATAAGAAAGCTAAAGCTGATATGACTAACTCGCAGGACACTGCAAAAACCGCTGCGCTTTCCTTTTTGCGATTACATCCGGAATTTGGGGTGGCTACAAATGATTTGCACATAAAAAATATAAGTTTTGATGTCAAGAAAACTGGCGGCCCTAGTGGCGGAATGATTTTTGCCATTGGTGTTATTGAATTACTGACTGAAAAGGACTTATTGAAAGGCCGCCACATTGCGGGAACAGGCACGATTTCAACTGATGGAAAAGTTGGCCCTATCGGCGGAATAAACTTGAAAATCTTGGCTGCCTATAAGGCCGGCGCCACTCTCTTTTTAGCCCCTGCTGGCAATAGCGCAGAGATCGAACGTGTTCCGGCCGGAATTAAAGTAGTGATAGTTGCCACCTTGGCCGAGGCCGTCGCCGCCCTTTAAGGTGCGGAAATGAAGCTTGCGCCCTCTTGCGCTAGCGTATGTCCATGACAAGTAATTCAATCCCGCAGTTCAATTTCAAAGGCCGCCGCAGTCCCCTCACACTAACAATCACAATTCTGGTTGTTCTTTCAGGAGTTCTGCTCTCACTCAGTGGTTTCTATGCTGATTGGCTTTGGTTTAAATCAGTAGATTTCACCTCAGTGTGGACAACAGTCCTAACGACCAAGGTATTTCTCTTCGTAATAGCTGGATTGCTTACTTCATCAACAATTTTACTCAACATCATCATCGCCTATAAGCGACGCCCACTCTATGTTCCATTAAGCATCGAGGCAGATAATCTCGAGCGCTATCGTGCACAAATTGAACCGATTAAGCGCTGGGTTGTTCTTGCACTTGCTGTGGGACTTTTCTACTTTGCTGGTACTTCAGGATCAGCGATGTGGGAATCTTGGTTGTTGTTTAAGAACTCAACTAGTTTTGGTGTGAAAGATCCACAGTTCAACATGGATATCTCATTCTTTGCCTTTAAGTTGCCGTTCTATCAGACGATGATTGCTTGGGCTATTTCAACTTTGATTCTTTCTATCATTGCCGCAGCCGTTGTTCATTATCTTTACGGTGGAATCCGCCTACAAGTTCAAGAAGACCGCACAACTGTTGCTGCACGCGTGCAGCTCTCAGTTCTACTTGGTGGTGTTGTCTTGATGAAGGCAGTTGCTTATTGGTTTGATCGTTATCAATTAGCACTCAAAGAAAGTAAGTTGATTACCGGTCTTACATATACTGATGTAAATGCCACTCTTCCTGCTAAAGCGATTCTGGCAGCAATTGCCGTTGTGTGTGCGCTGCTATTTTTCGCAAATATCATTCGTCGATCATGGGTACTACCAGCTGCCGGAACCGCACTCCTTGTAGTTTCTTCAGTCTTGATTGCAGGAATTTATCCAGGTGCTATCCAACAGTTCCAGGTGAAGCCAAGTGAGTCTTCAAAGGAGGCTCCATTTATTCAGCGCAATATCGATG
>CAIUSQ010000296.1 GCA_903901905.1 uncultured Actinomycetes bacterium | reverse complement strand
GAAAGTATTTGCATCTTTTCTCTCATATTCCAGATCATGAGAACCCAAAAACTCTTCAATGGTTGCTCTCGGATCTATGCCGGCCATTTATGCTTCCAAAGACTTTTGCGCAGTTCCAATGACCTGATCGTAAATATCTAGCGTTCCACGGGCCGTGCTATCCCACCCACAGTGTGAAGCGTGCTCAATAGCGCCCATAGAAAGCAGCACACGGCGCTGCGGCTCTTGTAGTAGACGAGTAATGACAGAGGACCAAGCTTTTGGATCATGTCCATCAACTAGTACTCCTGAAAAACCATCTGCAACAGCAGTTCGCAAACCACCAACAGCAGTTGCAACAACTGGTGTGCCACAGGCTTGTGCTTCTAACGCAACCAAACCAAAACTTTCGCTATAACTTGGAACGCATACTAAATCTGCAGCTCGATACCAATCCGGCAAATTATCTCGTTCAACTGGCGGTGCGAATCTGACTACATCATCTAGATCAAGCCATGAGGTGAGCTCTTTTAGACGATCAACTTCTTCGGCGTTAGCACCTGATGCTCCGCCCATAATGTTTACGATTAACTTTGAGCGCTTATTCGGTGAATGCTTCACCATTTCACTTATTGCACGAACTAAAACTTCTGGTCCTTTGTGTGGCTGAATGCGACCAACAAAAGTTACTACTAAGCCATCTTGTGGCAAACCAACTGCCGTACGTGCAGCGCTTCTGCCTGCCCCAGGAGTAAATACCTGAAGGTTTACACCTGGTGTAACAACGTGGACTATGTCTGGGCAAGCATCGTACAAAGTAACAAGACTTGCAGCCTCGGCATCTGTATTTGCAATCAGGGCATCTGCAGCTTCGGCAACTTGAGTCTCGCCTTGAACGCGAATCATTGGCTCAGGTGATTCACCCTCTGCCAAGTTCAAGTTTTTCACGCGAGCCATAGTGTGCATTGTGTGTACTAAAGGTATTGCTAACTCTTTTGCCGCCGGCATCGCTACTTTTCCAGAGAGCCAATAATGTGAATGGATAACATCGTAGTTTTCTTTTTTCATGATCTGCAAAAATGCTCTAGATAGACCTGCAATATGTGCAGGCAGTTGTTCTTTTGTTAACTCACCATGACCGCAATCAAAGTGGCGCACTCGCACTCCCGGTGAAATCTCAACGATCTCTGGTGCTTCGGCATCTGTTCTGCGCGTGAAGATATCTACACTAACTCCCATTGCTGCCATGCGTTGGGCCGATTCGAGCACGTAAGTGTTCATGCCACCTGCATCACCAATTCCTGGTTGATCCAGAGGCGATGTGTGCACCATCAACGTTGCTATACGGCCATTCATAGAATTAAGGGTACGCGTACTTACAGCGTTGCGCGAATGAGGCCGATTTCAACGCCCCCACCATAGATATTTTCAACTTTTTCCTTGGCATCAAAGCCCCAGCGCTTTATTAACGCCGCAGAAATAGCTGGCATTGCTCGCATGCTTCCATCGCTAACTTTGATTGCAAAACTGCGGCCATCAGATAAGGATGCAATATTTACTGCCTCTGCGCCATCTTTCATAAATAAACCATCAACGTTTTGCATCATGTATGTGGCAAGGCGACCTGGACCAGAGACCATTTCTGGAAAACTGCGACAGGCGCTAATCACACTTTGATGAATGGGATCAGAGCTAAGCGTTAGGTTTTGTATCGCTCTTGCAAGTCCTATTAATGAGAACAAAAACAAAGGCGCTCCGCACCCATCAACACTTGTTAATGCAACTGGCTCACCGCTCATTGTCTCTACTTCTTTTTTAATTACCTGCTGAAGTGGATGTTGTGGATCTAAATAGTTCTGTGTTGGCCAGCCATTAATCACACATGTTAAAAGCATTCCAGAGTGTTTACCGCTGCAGTTCATTGCAAGTCTTGTTGGCTCGCTAGTTCTGCGAAGCTCTTCATCTAATGGGCGATCGATCATGCACTGCAGCGCCCCTTGATCAAGACCTGCTTTAGCTAAAATCTCTAACGCACCGTTTTGATGCATTGGTGTTCCTGCATGAGAGGCACAGACAAGTGCTAGTAAACGTGGTTCAAGATCTAAACCAGCACGCACCATTGCCGATGCTTGAATAGATTTAAGTGATGAACGAGAGTAAACATTTAAGCTTGGATCACCCTTTACAAACTCAATGGATCCATCGGCGCTAAGAACAACAATGTGACCGGCGTGAACAGATTCCACAACACCGCTTCGTGTTACTTCTGCTAATACTTCACCCAGCATTAGTTAATCGCTTTGGCGCTCAAGTGAAGACCAGATATGGGCTTGTAGTTCACTACTTTCTGCAGCCATGTCGTATGCAAAGAAGAGCTCACCTGCAACAAGACCGTATAAGCGAATTCCCTCTGAAACAACTTTTGCAGAAGGCGCGGCATAGCCGCGATCTAAAACTAATTGAATCTTTGGGCCATCATAAGTTCCGACCCAACCTTCACTAATTCCTGTGTTGTGTGCGATAACTACTTCTAAAATGTTATTGGGTTGAACGCGCCAAAAGCCCACTTCTGATGCTGCAGGCCTAACAATTTCTCCATCTGCATCGATGATCCAAGAACGTGAAAAGTAATTAAGAAAGTTACGCCCGTCGTGGTTAAAGACAACTTCTTGTGCAAATTCAAAGGGTTCGATATTTGGATACTCACCACGACCTTTGCCACGCCATGTTCCAACCATCCAGGCCAGTGGATTTAACTCTTGATGTAAACCTTCAGGGATTTGAAAAACCATTATGGATTTTTCCTCCAGTTACTATTTCGTCGTGCTTTAGATTGGCGACCAATAAATGCAAAGACAATGAGTGCAATCCCTATTGCAATTGCCGCTAAGGCAAGAACCACAGATGTAAACAACTCCATGTATTAAGGATAGCGGTTAAACAATCACCTGCTGAGAGGCGGGGATGCCATCAATTGTTAGCGTTGCATCTGTTGGCGTATTTCGTTTAACAATTGCCAAAGCTATTGTGCCAAGTTCGTGGTGACGGGCAACAGTGCCAATAAATCCAACTTTAACTCCATCATTTTCAATCGCACTCCCTGTAGCAGGAAAACCAACATCGCTTCCATCAAGATGCAACATCACTATTCGCCGGGGTGGATTGCCTAGGTTATAAATCTTGGCAACAGTCTCTTGACCGCGATAGCAGCCCTTTTTCATGTGCACGGCGCCATTTAAAACACCGATCTCATTTGGAATCGACTTATGGTCTGTCTCAAATCCAATACGTGGTCGCCCTGCAGCAACGCGCTCTGCATCTAGCGCCCATGTACCAACCTGGGTTGCAACGCCACCAAAAGTCTTTTTCATCTCTTCTACTTCTGCTCTTGGTACTAATGCGAATGGTCCGCCGATTTCATTTGGCATACCTGGTGCACGAAGAACTGCGTACTGACTGCTTGCATCTTTCACATCTACTCGCAACATAAACTTCATCTTTGTTAAATACTCAATTAATTGGTCGATATAGCCAGGGTCTAATACAAGAAAAGATGTTTGGCCGTCATCAACGATATTGAATTGAAACTCAATATGCCCACGTGCATCCAAGATCATGTTTGATTTCCAGAGACCTGGAGCTAAATCGCTAACAAACTGAGTTGTTAGATCATGTAACCACTGCAAGCGATCAAGACCGCTAACTGCAATGATGTTGTAATGGGAAAGATCTGCCCACGCTGTTCCCGCTTCCAGGGCGCGTTGTTCTTTTACAGGTTCACCAAAATGCCATACGGCGCCTTTATCGGGACCATCTTCAACTAGAACCGCGCTCATGTTCCTAATCTACCGCCTTCGTAGACAATCTTTAGTTCGAGCTTATTTTGTCGCTGGCTTTACGCATGCCGCGCAGGTGCCATAAATCGCAAAGTGCGTCACATCTGTCTTAAAGCCAAAGTCATCGGCTAGTGCATTTACAAAGTTAGCAGCGGTATCAATTGGTGCATCCCCTACAGATCCGCATGTTCCACAAACAAGATGTAGGTGAGTTAACTCTTCGGCGGCGTGATAGGTAGCACCACCATGTCCTAAGTGCGTGTGCTGAACAAGACCAACGTTTTCTAATGTTTCTAAATTGCGATAGACCGTTGAAAGATTAATTCCAGGATGAGTTGTGCGAACCTTTTCTGCAACCTCTTCTGGTGTTGCATGACCAAGAGAGCGAACAGCAGACAGAACTAGCTCGCGCTGCGGGGTAAGGCGTAATCCTTTTTGATGGAGTTCATGCTTTTCGGCCATATGAGAACTCTACCCTCTTACTTTGAACGTGCTCGAAGTAAGAGAAGATAGATTTCACAGCCAAGGCAGAAATTAAAGGCAGCGTTTAGAAAAGCTGCCGCTAGAGCAAAGCCCACAGCGATAGTAAAGACCAAATCAAAGCCGGCAAATGATCCGGCTGCTGCAGTTAATGCAAAGAGTAAACCGACAGTTTGTGCAAACTGTGGTGGTCGCACATCTTCAGTTGCACCGGATTTCTTAAGTCGTGGTTTAACAAGGGACTTAAAAATAAATGCATATGGTGTGAACTGAGGTCCCTTAATTGCACCGATTGCAAAAACAATTGCTTGAGCAACAATTACCCAAACGTTGTTTGTGGCTAGCGCAGTTGCCAAAACAATACTTGTAATGACTGCGCCAAATCGTGGTCCACGTGCATCAATAATTGTTGCTGGTCTCTTTGAAATATTTGTATCTTGAACCATTTATTTTCCTTTGCTCGTTGGATTAATTGTTAAATGAAGAAACAATTAAGCAAGACACAAAGATGCAGCAAGGCGACCGTAATCAATCACGCGACGCTTAGTAGCTGCTAACAACATGGCTTAATGGTAAATGCAGGGCGAGTGAATTGCGAGTTGCAAATAACTTGCAACTATCTGATTGCACCGATGGCAGTAAGCACCTGTGCGCGCTTAGGAGCACCCATTGCCCGCCCTACCTCTTGGCCGTTTCGATCTACAAACAATGTCGTTGGGGTACTTCGAATATCTAACCTGCGCACTAGCTCTAGTTGATCTTCAGCATCGATCTCTACATATTTCACATCATCCATACCGGCCGTGACATCACTAAGCAGCGCCCTAGTTGCACGACATGGCGTGCAGAAGGCAGATGAAAACTGAACCACTGTTACGCGAGGGCCTAACTCTGCACCGATCATCTGAGCAGTGATCTGGCCGGCTTTGTCTTTGCGCTCCTTCACAACTACTCGTCCGCGCGTGCGCTGATACCAAATGCCATAGGCGGTGCTGGCAATTAACACCAGTGCGATTGGAAGCAATGATTTCACGGGGGTAGTCTGTACCAATGGCGAAGGTTCTGCTACTTACGAACACACTTGGCGCTAGCGCAGAAGTGCTTCCAGCACTGGGCTTGTTGCAACATCAAGTGCGAATCTTGCCTGCCGAAGCAAGTGTCTTAATTGATGTTCCAGAGTTTGATGTTTTATTTATCGATGCTCGACGTGAACTACCTTCCGCTAAATCTTTGACCAAACTTTTAACAACTACCGGTGTTGGTTGCCCCATTGTTGCAATTACAACAGAAGGTGGCTTGGCAGCGATAAATGCTGACTGGGGTATTGATGATGTTATTTTAGATACTGCCGGCCCTGCAGAAGTTGATACACGTATTCGTATGGTTCTTGGTAAGCATGCAATCGAACTAGTTGCATCAGATCCTCACGGTGGTGAGATTCGTGCTGGTGAGATTTCTATTGATGAAGCCACCTACACAGCCCGTCTTAGAGGAGATACTTTAGATTTAACATTCAAAGAGTTTGAACTACTTAAATATTTAGCACAGCACCCAGGTCGTGTATTTACTCGTGCGCAGTTGTTGCAAGAGATTTGGGGTTATGACTACTTTGGTGGAACGCGCACCGTTGATGTTCACGTACGAAGACTTAGATCTAAACTTGGTCCAGAGTTTGAAGCAATTATTGGAACAGTAAGAAACGTTGGCTACCGATTTACAGTTTCAGGTAAAGAAGTTGATTCACAAGAACACGTGTAACAATGCGGCACATTCTAAAATTACATCGTGATTTAGATGTGCATGCTCTGCCTCACCCGGTCTATGAATTTAAAATTGAAACTTTTAACGTCGACCGCCATAAACAAGAGTGGTTGGACCTTAACAACCTAGTTTTTTCTCATCACCCAGATCAAGGCAACTGGGCAATGGAGGATTTAGAAAATCGGATGAGTGAGCCTTGGTTTGATCCACAGG
>CAIUSQ010000295.1 GCA_903901905.1 uncultured Actinomycetes bacterium | reverse complement strand
TTTGAGACCTCATCGCCCATTAGGATGCGAATCTTATCCATCTGCTGCCACTTGCCTTCAAGCTTCAGCAGGGCGCTGATCTCAAAGTAGCCGGTAGCGATATCCATTTTCGTGGCATCTTCGCACCAATCGGCCAGGAAGTGCGCCACACGCGAATTATTGTTCGCGTTATCTATGATAAAGTCAGGAGCGCTTTCGTTCATAGTATTAAGTTAGTCTATTGAAATGCCTTTGGCCAGCCACCATGTGCAATAATTGTTTCATCCACCTCAGCCATCAGGGTGATGGTCTTTGAAATCGCCGCTACTATGGCTGCGTAGTGCTTAACTTCACCATCACTAAGAACCCTTCCTTTACGGTCCTTCAACCAGTTCCTGCAGACTTGGTAGCCTCCGACATGGAAGTTCCACACCTCTTCGCTTACGCCCTTGAATCCGAATTCTTGCGCCTCGTCTATCCACACTATGCGACCTGACCAGGTGACTTTTTTGACCTTAGGCAACGGCCTACCTATGTAGGTCACTTCACTTTCCCCCTCATCTAATGATGTCAGCATGTGGATTTCAGCAAGCCGACGTCCGATTTTTGACAATTGATTGAATAAAGTGACTCCAGATGAAATGGGGATTCTAGGGAAATCGACCCTCAGTAATTCAGAATAACGAATACGGAAAGTAGGGCTGTGAAGCACTGCGTAAATGTACCCGAAAATATCTTCGGGCGTTATTAGGTTCAGTGAACCTGAGTTAGAATTCCCTGATACGCCATACCTCGTTTTCAGGGCCTGCAAGAAGTCGGGGCTAAGATTAGGTCTTCTTTCGGATTCGGCCAGAAGTGTTCCTTGTGCCCCTTCTTCATCCGGATAAATGTACAAAGGGAAAACAAAATTTCCTTCCTTCATCGATATGGAGTGCAGAACAGATAGTTGATCTGTGCAATAAGCATGACTGAAGCCACCGCCCACTTCCAGACGACGGATTGTAATTAAGCTTAAGTTCTGCTTAAACATATGTCGCATTAATGAGTATCTGTGATCTCCTCTCTCTATCATCGCGCGCTCATAATAAATTGACCGGATATCAAATGGCCGAAACAGCAAAGACCTGACAGATTTCTCGACATTCTGAGGCAGCTTCGAGATTGCCGATCCAAAATCCCAATGCGGGCTTTCTTTGATCTCAAATTTTGCGATAGATTTTCCAGATGGTTCCGAAATGATTTCTTTGAACTTCTTAACTAATTTCTTCCGTTCAAAATCCACCAGGAGGTAATCTTTTCTCGTTGATATCCCCCAACCGTTAAGAGGGAAAATTTCTGTTATTTTAATCCCCCTATCATACTCATCTCGCAAGCCAACGTCCTGCTTAACCATGAGATAGAATGGCGAGACAGGGTTTGAGACTGTCCAAGAAGTATTTGAAACCGACTCGCCTGACAGTTTGCAGTACTTGTCTGCACGAGTTCCTGACAGACTTCCGTGATTCACAGAGGGCGCTCCTTTCGATCGGACTCCTAGTGAAACCGCAACTCCTTGTTGAATGTCAAAAACGTTTTCATCAGCCTTTCCTGTGGTTGTCTTTTCCGCCTTCTTCGCATTTCCATGTAAATCTAAAGCCCAGAGTTTTGTGAAACTATTGAGCAAGTGAGATCGCATGCCTCTGAACGTCGGGTTGTCGATGAACCCGTGGTTAGTAATGTACCCGATGACACCTTGGCCCGAAGTGGTAATAGCACACTCTCCTAATCGCATAAATTTAACATAGTCATCAAGTAGCCACTTTGTGTTTTTCTCTCCTAAGGACTCTCCATTAACGAAATAGTAATCCCTCACTAATCCGCTTATCCACTGGCCATTATTTGTTGAGTGGCCTGAATATGGGGGATTCCCAACTACTACCGTAAATCGCTTACCGCGCTTGACTTCATTAACCTGCTTGGCCTCTAACGCTAAGGCGGGGATGTCAAAATTCAGCCTTTCCTTAAAATCCTTTGCCGGCTCCAGCGCATTAGTGAGATA
>CAIUSQ010000294.1 GCA_903901905.1 uncultured Actinomycetes bacterium | reverse complement strand
TTGATAAAGATAAAATTCGATATCTATCTCCATGGTCCACAGCTACACGGTGTTGGGCAGCCCTTGATAATTTTAAAGAATCACTTCCAAGTTCAGTTGTTCCATTTTTTATTTCGCCCGCACTGGAAGAAGTCATTACTGCTGGCGTAGATCTACTTGATGACAAAACACCACATATTTTAAATGAGACTTGGATAATTCCACCACGCTGGTTTATTTTGTTTTCTCCAGAAGAGCGAACCCGCGGTAAGGATGAACATGGTCTTTATTCGAAGGCCTTAACATCGATAGCAAATGCAAAACAAAGATGTTCTTCTGCGCATGAGAGCGTGTTTGGAGCTTTTGGTGAAGGCCCTGTCGAAGAAGAGTTAGAAAATTTATTAGATTGGTTAGAAATGTTTCATCCAGAGTCTTTAGTCGAACTCGATTATGGCGGTTTAGCTAATTACATGGACAAAGCTTTGCGAGATTCTGGAGAAGATGGTTTGGAATCTGATTCATCAATTGAAGATGTTTTGCATTCAGTTGCAGGACTTGCAGCAGCAGATGCAATGATGGCCGGTACCGGTTATCAGCGTTTAATGTCCAGGTGGCGATTAGTTCAAGGGTTTGAACAAGCCTCATAATTGCTCTTGCTTACCTTCCAAAATCCAGCAATACTTCACCTTAATACGGGTCAATATGGACAATACCGACCAGCAGTAAACGAGATAAGTGGGAGCAGACTTCATGAATCGCATTCCAGATGCAGAAGTTCTTTTGACACCCAAAGAAGTTGCCGCGCGTTTTCATGTCAATCCAAAAACTGTAACCCGTTGGGCAAAAGCTGGAAAGTTAACTGCTATTCGAACATTGGGCGGACATCGTCGCTATCGTGAGTCTGAAGTTTTGGAGCGTTTGCGTGAATATAAGGAATCTAACGCTTAATTGCTTCGTTGATAGTGCAGTAGACTTACACCATGCCTGATAAAAATGATGATGTAAAAGCAAGAATGCTTGCTGCCCTTGAAGCTAAGAAGAATAAAAAAGGTGCACCAGGAACTCAGGCACACGCCGACTCTGGATCGAAGATTCGTGGAGGCCAACGAAGCGGAGGCGCTCCACAAGTTCAGCGCAAAGCTGGTCCATCTGGTTCTGGTTCAGCTGGTTAAACCAGCATCACCTTTAACTGTTTAAACAACTTTAATTTTTTAAATAAGTGCTAAGTTTTTTAGCGAGGACGACGTCGACGCTGACTTGAGTTAGGGCGTGGACGCTTCCCACCACTTCGTACAGATTTTTCAACGATCGGCACGATGTAAGGAATACCAGAAGGCTCCTGTGCACCAGTAATTTTCATTAAATCAGTACTCAATGGTGTAACACCAACATATTTGGCAAGAACTCCTGCACGTTGAATAAGTGAGCCGATTGATTTTTGCTGGCGAGTTGTTGCAAGAGTAACAACAGTTCCTGCCTCACCTGCACGCGCAGTACGACCTGCACGGTGTAGATAATCTTTGTGATCAGTCGGTGCATCAACATGTACAACTAATGAAATTCCATCTACGTGAATACCACGTGCTGCAACGTCGGTTGCAACCAATGCTGCATTTGCAGTGTCCTTAAATAACGCCAAAGTACGGGTACGCACGGCCTGTGATTTTCCGCCATGTAGAGCTCCAACAGGCACGCCTGCGTGAGCTAATTTATCAGCCAAACGATCAGCACCGCGCTGAGTCTTTACGAACAAAATTGTTTTTCCATTTCGTGCTGCAACTTGATTTGTAATATCATCCTTTTCTGATGGATTCATGACTAATACAAAGTGCTCCATAGTCGAAACAGAGGCACGATCATTTTGAAGCGAGTGAGTCTTTGGGTTTTTTAGATATTGACGAACAAGTGAATCTACGCCGCGATCGAGGGTTGCAGAAAATAGAAGTCGCTGACCATCAAGTTTTGCTTGATCAAGAATCTCTTTTACAACGGGCAAAAATCCCATGTCTGCCATCTGATCTGCTTCATCAAGAACGGTGATCTGTAGATGATCTAACTGGACTTCACCTTTATTAAGTAGATCAATTAAGCGGCCAGGGGTTGCAACCAATATTGCAGTTCCACGACGCATTGCAGTGATCTGCTTTGCATAAGACATTCCACCAGCAACAACAACTGATTCATGGCCAATTGAACGCGCCAATGGCATTAATACTTCATCAATTTGCTGTGCAAGTTCACGAGTTGGAGTTAAGACAAGGGCCAATGGCTTATGAGGCTTTGCAACCTTGCCATTTAAGTTGTTAAGAAGAGCTAAACCGAAAGCAAGAGTTTTTCCTGAACCAGTCTGTCCTCTACCCAAAATATCGTGACCGGCAAGTGCATCAGGAAGTGTTGCGATCTGGATAGGGAAGGGATGCATGATTCCCTGCTTACTGAGTGCATTTACAAGTGGAGCCGCAATTCCAAGCTCTGCAAATGTAGTTGTAATCTCTGTAAGCGGAGTTGCATCTACAAGATTTGCATCAGCTAAGTTTGCTGAAATGTAATTGTCATCTGCGCCAAAATCTACAGCTGCATTTGAATGCGTTTTACTGTGTTTTTTGAAATCATCACGGGCATAGGCCGGTGAGTCATTACGGCGATCACGGTCTGGACGTTCTGCACGAAAGTTTGCAGCACGAGTATCTGGTGCCACGCTTCGCTTCTTTGGTCGAGTTGGATCAAACTTTTCATACTTACGTGGCTCAAAATTTGGGCGACCATCATCGGTACGTGCAATTTTTGCCTTTACTGCATCACGTCGATTGGTTGGGCGTGTATCCGAAGCTCCACGTGATGATGCTCCACGTGCATCGTCGCGCTTAATTGCTGGACGCTCTGCTTTCTGGTAACTCTTTTTAAACTCTGGTTTATCTGATCTACGAGCAGTTGGTTTTTCCGAACGCTCAGTGCGGTTAGTGCGACCTAAAGATTCCGGACGCTCAGTTCGCTCTGTGCGGTTTGTACGTGGCGCAGATTCACGTGCATCGCGCTCCTTTACAAACTTCTTTGCACGAGAATCTGGACGCTGTGATCGCTCGATACGCGCTTTGCGTTCATCAGGTGCCTCTGTTGGTCTTGGCTTTGATGCAGTTTGTTTTTGATAACGCTCGGCGCGAAGTTTTGAGCGATCTGAAAGTCGAGTTTCTTTCTTTGAAACTGTAGATGCATCAATATCTGAATAGCGACGAGTTACAGGCTTTCCTGATGCTGGTTTCGCTGATTTTGCCACTGCACCTTTACGGGCAGCTTTTTGTGCGGAAGTGTGACGTGCCTTTGGCGCGGCAGATTTAAAGGCAGCAGCCTTCTTTGCACGCTTAGGTTTTCCAACTGAGGCGGCGCGACGGGCTTTTCCGGGCGCGGCAATACGTGGTTGTAGAGACATGAAAATAAACACCAATCAAGACGACAAGCGCGTCTCGGGTATGGATCGCGCTAATGGCGTCCAGGGCGAAGATAAGACTCGCATGTAGTGCTGCATGTTGCAGCACTTGGGGGAAGTGCATTGATGCGATTGCACCA
>CAIUSQ010000293.1 GCA_903901905.1 uncultured Actinomycetes bacterium | reverse complement strand
ATGTGACAAGTTGAGATGCTTACCTTCTGTAATTTGCAAATGGTCGCTTTTCACAGGCATCAGGTCGCCGAATTTTTTATGCACCAGAAAGTGCACTTGGAGTGCACATAGATAGGCAAAACAAGGGTTAAACTAGCATATCAGGACAAAACCAAACTCGGATTGTTGACCGCCAATTAAAATCCCCCAGGTCCGCCAATTAAAAATCACCAGCTCCAACTAACCCTAGTTTTATGGAGCTGATTCAATGGTTTACGTAACAGAAGACCCAATTAAATGTCCAAGAAGCCAAGCAATTTCGCTGCTTCTGGCAAATGATCCTAAAATCCTGCGGTTTTTGTTTGCGCCCTGTAGCCAGAGGCTCTGTGCGCCAGCCAACTGCCTGTTAGAAGATGCAGGAGTCTTGTCGTCTGGTGAGCAAATTATGGTTCGCCTAGCCTTAGATGTGTGGTCTGACGAAGGCGGGACGAGCCTTTGGGACGTCATCAATGTCCTCGATGAGGTTCGCTTCGAAGGCTTTATGTTAGCTCTCGAATGCCTAAGATACGGCAATCCTAAACACTAAGATTTAAGGCGCTTCCGGTTAGCGAGTGGCTGACAAGTCGGGTTGCAGGTCTAATCCACCTAAATGGAAGTAAACCGCCATCTTGAAATTCTCAGTGTTTCGAAATCCACAGGCCATCTTCTTTACTTTCTGGATTCTAGAGTTGTTGCTTTCTGCGTTGCCACTATTAGCCTTTAGTCTGATTGCGTTTATGATCATCCACAGGTGTTCTTTCAGGCTGTTTGCAAGTTTCTTCATCGGATCTAGTCGACTCCTCGTCATGCGAGACAGCAAGCGCTTCCATTCCTTTTCAGCGACGCCAATGTACACGTAACTCCAAAGACCGTGCGCCATTTCCTTCATGGCCCAGGCTCTTGAGGTTTTTAAAGCGCTATTGGCAATCGCCATGAAGCTCATGCGACTTCGGTTGTCGATAGAAGCGCTTGTTCGCAGCCAATCGAATTTAGATCCCTTGAGAGTTTCATCTCCCTCACACATTAGCTTGCCATGCTCTTTCTTCCGCACGTCGTTGACCGCCTTTCCAAAATAACCAGCGACATGGAATCTATCGAGGCAAATCTTAGACTCGGCATCTGGGACATATTCTATGGTGCTTGATCGATAGGCTTTCCACAGATCCATGCTTACACTTCGGACGCCAGCGCGAGCTTCTTCTGAGAGCGTATTCCAGAAGACATCAATGGACTCTTTGTCACGACCGGCCTCTACGTGGAGCACGCAATCTCCCTCGCTAACAACCGTCAAATAGTTGTGACCCTTCTTTTCGCTTGTCTCGTCGATTGAGATATCAATTGGTGTCACAGGTCCTCGGCGACTTAACCCGCGCTCTACAGCTCGATGCTGAATTCTCAGAGCAGAATCCCAGTCAATTCTCATGCGTTCAGATACAGCCGACACTGGAGCTGCTTCCAACCATTTGATCACCAATGCCTCAAACAACAACGTAAAATGAGATCCCTTTTCAGCCCACGGGATGCCCACCATTTTTACGCCGTGCTCCTTGCACCTTATTCGCGGAACTTGGCACTCAATGACTGTATCAAGTTGGCAAGTATCCAAGTGCCGCCATCTGCGAGGCTTCTTGTCATGACGAGGGCACACTGCTGAGCACTCAGGACAAGTAAATGAGTAACTTTGGTCAAACTCGAGCGCCACTGTAACTGAATTTGATTCCAGCGAGAGCTTCACAGATTCAACCGACCACGGGGATGATATGCCCAGAATCTGGGCGTATAAGTCTTTGTCGTTCATTCGCAGGATTATACAGATCTTGGCGGATTAGCCACTCGATTTCCTGATGCCCCAATTTTATAGATCAGATGCGTCAATTGAGCGGAGGAAAACCTACCGGCTTTAAGCTTTGTATTGGAAAACGCCGGGAGT
>CAIUSQ010000292.1 GCA_903901905.1 uncultured Actinomycetes bacterium | reverse complement strand
AAAGTTGAATACTCTTCAACTGTTTCACCTGCAATGGAGATGATAATTCGTGCCTTTTGTTCAACAAGAAAGGGAACATCTTTTGCGAGGAATGCATCAATACCTGGACCCTGTAATCCAATGGAATTGAGCATTCCACTGGGAGTTTCAGCCATGCGCGGAGTCGCTCGTCCATTTCGAGCCTTAAGCATTACCGACTTTGTTACCACTCCACCCATTGTGGTGATGTCAAAAAACTGCGATAACTCACGCCCTGAACTAGCGCAACCACTAGCTGTAAAAGTCGGTGCTGGAAACCAAGCATTACCTAAAGTCGTTGAGAAATCTAAAGCCGTCATAGCGCTTTGCCAACTTTGTCCCACTGCACAAAAGATCCATCCATGACTGGCCCGTCAATACATGAGCGCAGCATTGAAATATTTCCATCTTGATCAGCCACAGGTAAGACGCATGTCATGCATATTCCGATACCACAGGCCATGGATTCCTCAACTGCGCATTGATGGATTACATCAGTGCCACGGGTAATCTCATCAATCGCCGAGAGCATTGCCATAGGACCACAGGAATAAATAACAGCAATATTGAGATCTTCGATTAGTCCAGCAATAGGTTCTGTGACACGACCACTCTGACCCATAGAACCATCTTCGGTATAGATGCGTAGTGAATTAACCGCGCGCTTGCCCTCCATTGGGGCATAAATCTTTGATGCAGTACTTGCTCCCAGCAACATATCCACGCGGCAACCCTTGGCGTTGAGAACCTCAGCTAAACCAAAAAGAGGAGCTGAGCCATAACCTCCACCAACTAATAGAACTTGAACGGGTTCAGTAGGAATTCCAAATGCAGTTCCAAGCGGAACGACGATATCCAATATTGCGCCTTCGCCTTGTGCGCATAACCACTTACTGCCTTGACCATGAGGAGCAACAATTAACTCCATTGTTCCGCCAGATACCGAATTAGCAGAGACCCTGGATATTGCAAACGCTCTTCGCAAAATCATTCGAGAATTCTCACCGCCAACATTAATTGCCACGAAATTTCCAGGCCTACATGACTGAGCCAAGTCCCCAATATTGATAATGAGTTGGTGGTATTGACCTACTCGCTTATTACTAACAACATTTGCCCGAATCTGCGCAGCGCTTTTGTTTATGCCAGCCATTTCAACCCAACCACTTTTGAAGAGATTTGATGGAAAGGTTGTTACTTTGTAGGAAGCGAATGCCTTCAACTGCTGCGCTAAAGCCAGCTGTTGTGGTGATAATTGGAATAGAGCGTTGCACTGAGGCGGTACGAATAGCCCAACCATCTTGGCGAGTTCCGCGGCCGACAGGTGTGTTAATTACCAAATCAATATCTCCGGAGTTGATGATTTCGACAATGGTTCTCTCGCCCAATGGCCCAGTCCCCTCGGAGTTCTTTCGCACAGTCACGCACGTTACGCCATGAGTATTTAAAAAGGCTGCAGGTCCCTCCGTGGCTAAGATTCTAAATCCACATTCCTGCAAGCCTAGGGCTGCATCAATGCCGGAATCCTTATCTTTATCAGCCAGAGAGATAAAAACAGTCCCTGATTTTGGAAGAGGACCAAAGGCTGCGATCTGACTCTTGGCGTAACTCTCACCGAAAGTTGGAGAAATTCCCATAACCTCTCCGGTGGAGCGCATCTCTGGTCCGAGCACAGCATCAACACCTCGCCCATCACTTCTACGGAAACGATTCCATGGAAGTACTGCTTCTTT
>CAIUSQ010000291.1 GCA_903901905.1 uncultured Actinomycetes bacterium | reverse complement strand
AAGTGATGTTGCAATTACTGCTGGTTGTCCAATAACGACTGCTGAATCTAGACCAATATAGAACTTGCGTCCTGGAAAGCGCTTGCCAACAAATGAGCGAGCAGCCTCTGAAATAGGAACTAGACCTTCCATCAAAATTGCGACCATACGAGGTAGTAGCAACATAACGGCAGCTAGTGTGATTCCAAGTCCCAAGATAGCGATTATGTCTTCGCGTGGTTTATCAAGTCCAAAGCCAGCTACACCAAGTGCTAGACCGATAAACAAGCCCAACATTGTTGTCTCACCAAAAATTCCAAAACGCTTTTGGATTGATTCTGGATCTGCTTTTAACTTATTGAAGCCTGGAATGCGATCAAACAACCAGTTCAGTGGATAGGCAAGAATTGCATAAGCCGCTGATGTTCCATGAGGGAAGGAAATATCTGGATAGTCATAGTGCGCTTGAATTCGTGGCGCAGCCCAGTCGGCTAAGGCCAGAGTCAGCATCATTGCAATCAATGCTGTCACGATTCCCTTGGCATAACTGTCTGTCATTGCTGCTACTAATCCACCAATAAATGCGAAGTGCCAGTAGTTCCATAAATCAATGTCAAAAGTCTTGGTTAAGCCAACGGCCAACAAGAAGATATTCATTAACAAACAGATTGGAATAATTATCGCTCCAACTTTGGAGCCGAAGGCGATAGCAGCACTTGCTGGCCAGCCGACGTCAACAATTGTTAGATCTACATTAAAGCGATCTGCTAAGCCTTGTGCTGCAGGGCCAACCTTGCCAAACAAGAGGCCAATGATTAATCCGATACCGATAAATCCGATACCGATGGTTACGCCAGCACGAAATGCTCGCGGGAGTTTTTCGCCCAACATTAACCCGAACACTGTAATCAGGATTGGAAGTGCAATTGATGCTCCCAAGTCCACAAACAGTTGACTGATTGATTCTAAAATGCCGTTCAAGATTTCCTCCTAACAAAAAAAGCTGACAGAAATTCTGTCAGCTAAGTGCTTGTGCGATCTTCTCCAAAGTTGCTTCATTGCCTATTCCAGTTAGAAAGGAGAGGCCCTGAATCACGGGGATCTTTACGGTGGATGGGATAGGGGTTGTGGCAACGATTAGATCGTATCCTTCGATGCCACGCACAATGTCCATTACTTTGCCTTGGGTAACTACGACAGGAATACCTCTTGATGAACAAAAGTCTTTGATCTTTATGGCAACCACTGTTGATGTTGCAACACCAGTGCCACATATAACAAGAACTTTTTTACTCATCAACTATCCCATCATCAGCACCCTTGGCAAATCAGGTTATTTTCAGTGTATAGCGAGATTTCCTAAATATCACTAGATTTAAAGCATGGTTTCAGCAATTCGCTTGATCGATCAGCTCGTTATGCCTGAATTAGAGGCAGAAAATGCCACGCAGGCCTTGAAAAAAATTGCCCGACATGGCGACGAATCTGGCCTGTTCAAGCCGACTTGGCTTGATGCTGTTATCAAGCGAGAGTTGGAGTTTCCTACAGGACTTCCAACATTGATTCCAGTTGCAATTCCTCACACAGATTCAATTCATGTTAACGCCGATGGCGTGGGATTTTTTAAATTAACTAAGCCAATTGAGTTTGGAGAGATGGGATCACTCGACGACAAGGTTCAAGTGAAGATGATTTTTCCATTACTTATTATCAATCCAGCAGAGCAAGTCGATTTACTAATGGCAGTTATTACGGCCTTGCAGAATCCGGAATTTCTAAATGCTCTAGATGCATCAAAATCTGCCGAAGAGATTGTGTCTATATTTCGTACAGAGGGTCTCTAACTCCGAAGGAACTTTTGGGTTTAACCCAAGCTCTTCTAAAAAAGCCCGCTGGCGTTTAGTTAGCGGGTCTTTTGTTTTCTCATCTCTGACTTTTTTAGGATCTGGGCGCAGTGTTGGGTGAAGTCCTAGTTGGCGGCGCTTTTCTTCCTGTAACTCTGTAAATAGGCCGCTATTGCGTTCGCGCTTGGCATGGTGCTTT
>CAIUSQ010000290.1 GCA_903901905.1 uncultured Actinomycetes bacterium | reverse complement strand
ATGGCTCCCTTGAGGCTGATGTTTTTTGCTTCTCGTAGTCTAATCGTGAAAGAGTTGTGCTGTGGAACCCATGACAAACCGAAGTTATCGCCTGCGCGGGTGCGGATCACCCCATCACAACAAGCCGCTCGCGATAACTTATTGGCGAAATTTGGAGTCACTTTTTCAGAGTCTCAAATCGAATTAGATACTTTGTTTTCCAAGAAACAACCGATTGTTATGGAAATCGGCTATGGCATGGGGGAGGCCACTTGGCAGATCGCAAAAGCAAACCCGGATGTTAATTACTTAGGTGTAGAAGTACATATGCCAGGTGCTGGAAAGTTAATGGCGAAGTTGGCTGAACACGAAATCACAAATGTGAGGTTAATCGAACGCGATGTCTTTGAAGTCTTTCATTACATGGTCAATGATGCCAGCCTTGATGGCGTTCACTTATTCTTTCCAGATCCTTGGCCAAAGAAGCGCCACCATAAACGGCGCATTATTCAAGAGCGTTTCTTAAGCGAAGTTGCGGCAAAGTTAAAGCCTGGCGGTTATCTACACATTGCCACCGACTGGGTTCCTTATGCCGAATGGATTGGTGAAGTGTTTTCGAAGAGCAATTTGTTTAGTGGGGGAGTTATAGCCCGCCCAGATTCACGCCCGCTTACTAGATTTGAAGGACAAGGAATTTCTAAAGATCACGCAGTAAATGACTTCAGGTACTTAAAGATTTAAGTTAGATATTTCCGGTCTCTTCATATTTCGAGATTAAATTAATTCGTCGGATATGGCGTTCGTCATTGCTAAATGGCGTTGCTATAAAAGCATCAATAATCGCTTTGCATTCTGCGATTGAGTGCATTCGGCCACCAATTGCCACAACGTTTGCATTGTTATGTTCTTTGCCAAGCTTTGCGGTTTCAATATTCCAAGCCAGTGCTGCGCGAACACCTTTTACTTTATTTGCCGCCATCTGTTCACCATTGCCGGATCCACCGAGAACTATTCCAAGTGAAGATGGGTCTTTGGCAGCGGCCACTGCAGCAGGAATACAGAAGACGGGATAGTCATCTAAAGCGTCGTATTCATAAGGCCCGTGATCAGTAACGTCGTGTCCGTTATTTACCAAGTGGGCAATTAACTCAGTTTTAAGTTCAAGGCCTGCATGATCGCTACCAATATGTAAACGCATGCCTGAAGTCTCTCACGCTGCTATTTATCTGCCTCTGATCGCAACAACGAAAAACCCGCCGCGAAGGAGAATTCGCGACGGGTTTTTCTACCCTTGGAGGAACTACATGCCGTTAAGCACTATTACTTATGCTGGTGATCCTGCTGGTGCAGGAATCTTTGGAGCAGCACCGAAGCCACCCTTTCCTGGACCACCGTGACCGCGGCGATCTTTCTCACCTTTACTACCTTTACCACCTTTACCTGGACCGCCCATTCCTGGTCCACGCTTTCCGCCAACTTGATCTACTTCAGCGGTTATGTGTGCAGTCAGTCCAGCTTTGAGAGTTGTT
>CAIUSQ010000289.1 GCA_903901905.1 uncultured Actinomycetes bacterium | reverse complement strand
GATCTAGCGAATTGCGCGATTTATCGCAGACACGACCGCTTTGAGTGAGGCCGTTGTGGTGTTTGGATCAATTCCGACTCCCCAGAAAACATCGCCATCAATTGCACACTCTAGGTATGCCGCAGCTGACGCATCTCCGCCTGCAGAAAGTGCGTGCTCGAAATAATCTAGAACTCGAACATCTACGCCGTAGTTTTGCAAAATATTACAAAAGGCTGCGATGGGACCATTGCCTTGGCCTATTAGTTCATGCTTTTCGCCACGATCGGTTATCGTCGCAGTTAAGTGAACGTCTTCGCCAAGCATTGAACTTTGCGATAATCCCTTAAGGCGAAAACGGCCCCATGGAGCAGAATCGGTTGGTAGGTATTCATCTTCGAAAATATTCCATAAGTCATTTGCATCAACTTCTCCGCCTTCAGAATCAGTCTTTGCCTGAACAACTTTTGAAAACTCAATCTGTAAACGACGCGGTAGATCTAAGTGATGCTCATTCTTCATCAAATAAGCAACGCCACCCTTACCTGATTGAGAGTTAACGCGAATTACTGCTTCATAGGATCTACCAATATCTAATGGATCAATCGGCAAATACGGCACAGCCCAAGTGAAATCTCGAACCGCTTTACCTGCGGCCTTTGCATCACGTTCTAGATGATCGAATCCTTTTTTAATTGCATCTTGGTGTGATCCAGAAAATGCGGTAAAGACTAGGTCGCCGCCATATGGATGGCGCTCTGGTACTCGAAGTTGGTTTGCATACTCAACGGTACGTCGAATCTCATCGATATTTGAGAAGTCGATATGAGGATCGATTCCATGTGACACTAAATTCATGCCAAGAGTTACAAGACATACATTTCCTGTTCGCTCACCATTACCAAAAAGAGTTCCTTCAATGCGATCTGCTCCTGCAAGAAAACCTAGCTCTGCGGCAGCAACTCCTGTGCCACGATCATTGTGTGGATGAAGAGAGACGATGACATTTTCACGGTTTTCAAGATTGCGACACATCCATTCAATTGAATCTGCATAGACATTAGGAGTAGTTAGCTCAACAGTTGCTGGAAGATTCATAATTGTCTTCCACTCTTTAGTTGGCTTCCAGACTCGGTTTACTGCGTTACAGACTTCGACAGCAAACTCGAGCTCTGTACCTGTGTATGACTCTGGAGAGTACTCAAATGAAATCTTTGTCTCTGGAACTGTTGCAACTAGATCAAGGCAAAGCCGGGCGGCATCGGTTGCAATTTTTTTGATTCCATCTTTATCTAATCCAAAAACTACGCGGCGTTGAAGGGCCGATGTGGAGTTGTACAAATGGATAATCGCCTGCTTTGATCCCTTAACGGCTTCAAAGGTTCGACGAATCAGCGGGTCCCGAGCCTGCGTTAATACTTGAATAATTACATCATCAGGAATTAAGTTTTCATCAATAATTTTGCGAACAAAGTCAAAATCAGTTTGGCTCGCACTGGGAAATCCAACTTCAATCTCTTTGTAACCCATCGCAATAAGCAACTTAAACATCGCAAGTTTGCGAGGAGTATCCATTGGATCGATTAACGCTTGGTTGCCATCTCGAAGATCAACGGAAGACCACTTAGGCGCTTTGGTCATTTTCTTGTGTGGCCATGTGCGATCAGGTAAATCAATTGGATGAAAGGCTGAATAACGATGCACGGGCATCTTTGATGGTATTTGCTTTGGGAAATTCATTTACTGCTCCTTAAATTTGGCGGGTTTTGTCTTTTAACCGGTACGACAAAACTCCGCAGCGAGGGGACCGGTTACTTGGCCCCGCCACGGCAGCTAAGGAGGAGGCTGCTCTTTCTCATGAGTTAAGGGTAACGCTTGAATTAAAGGACTGGCAAATAACGATCGAGTTCAAATGCGCTTACTTGGCGGCTGTATTCCAGCCATTCAGCGCGCTTGTTTCGAAGTACGAACTCAAAGACATGTTCGCCCAAGGTCTCTCGCACTAATTCGCTCTTTTCCATCTCAATAATCGCTTCATTCAGGTTTGATGGCAAGACGACAGGATCCTTTGAGTCGGTAAGAATGTACTTTTCTTCAACTCCCTTTAGACCTGCTGCCAACATAACTGCATACGCCAAATATGGATTACACGCTGTATCTGGTGATCGAAATTCAATTCTCGTTGAGTTTTCTTTCTTAGGTTTATACATTGGAACGCGAACTAGCGCCCCACGATCACTTTGGCCCCAGTTTGCGTATGCAGGTGCTTCTCCCCCGCCATGTAAACGTTTGTAAGAGTTAACCCACTGATTAGTAATTGCAGTGATCTCTGGTGCGTGCTTAATTAGTCCGGCTATAAACGAGCGGCCTACGCTTGAAAGATTAAACTCTGCATCGGCATCAAAAAATGCATTCTCTTCACCTTTAAATAATGAAACATGCGTGTGCATTCCACTACCTGGGTGATCGGTAAATGGCTTTGGCATAAACGATGCATGGAAGCCTTGATCTAATGCAACCTCTTTTATGACATGGCGAAAAGTCATGATGTTATCTGCAGTCGTTAACGCATCCGCATAACGCAGATCAATCTCTTGTTGACCCGGAGCTCCTTCATGATGAGAGAACTCAACGCTAATTCCCATGGCCTCAAGTAATGTAATTGCTTGTCGACGGAAGTCATGGCCAACCACCGCTGGAGTGTGATCAAAATATCCACCTTGATCAACAGGAACTGGAGCAACACCGACTTCAGGTGCTTTCTTAAACAAGAAGAATTCAATCTCAGGATGTGTGTAACAGGCATAACCCATTTTGGTTGATTTTTCTAAAATTCGACGCAAGACATTACGTGGATCCGACGGTGAAGATGTTCCATCAGGAAGTGCGATGTCGCAAAACATTCTGGCTGCACCCGGTGATTCGGTGCGCCAAGGAAGAATGGAAAACGTTGCAGGATCAGGCTTTGCCAACATGTCAGATTCGGTAATTCTCGCAAAGCCTTCGATTGCAGAACCATCGAATCCAATTCCCTCATCAAATGCATTTTCTAATTCAGCTGGCGCAATTGCAACAGATTTAAGAAAGCCCAAAACATCTGTAAACCACAAACGAACAAAACGAATATTGCGCTCTTCTAGGGTTCGAAGGACGAACTCTTGCTGCTTACTTCTATCTGCACTCATAGAAACATTGTTACAAACTCAGGTTACGAGCGTGTTAACAGCCCTATGAATATAGCTAAATTACGAAAAAATCAGCCTTATCGATAATGCTTCTTGCCGGTAGATCACGCGTAATGACGGAGTTAGCACTAATTCGGCTTCCTTCGCCAACGCTCACGTTTCCAAGAATTCTTGCGCCAGCGCCGATGATGACATCATTTCCGATTGTTGGGTGACGCTTGCCTTTTTCAATTCCTCGAGCGCCCAATGTCACGTCGTGGTAGAGCATGACGTCATCACCAATAACTGCAGTGGCACCAATGACTACACCCATACCGTGGTCTATGAAGAACCTGCGCCCAATCTTTGCTCCTGGGTGAATCTCAATTCCTGTTGTTGATCTGACTGCATTTGAATGAACCCGCGCAATTAACTTAAGTCCACGGTTCCAAAGAAAATGGGAGATGCGATGGCCCCACACTGCATGTACACCTGGATATGCCAATGCGATCTCTAATCGATTACGCGCAGCCGGATCGTGGCTCAGTGCGTTATCTAGATCTTCTTTAAATCGAAAGCCCATAGAAGTTAGTCCACTAAATCTTCGTAAAGAACCGTCGATAGGTAGCGCTCACCAGATGACGCGCAGATAACAACAATGTTTTTACCTGCATACTCTGGTCTCTTTGCAATCTGAGTTGCTGCCCACAAAGTTGCACCTGATGAAATTCCTGCAAGGATTCCCTCTTCGGCAGCTGCACGACGCGCATACTTAATTGCATCATCAGCTGTTGCATCTAAAATTTCGTCATAAACAGAGCGATCCAAAACATTTGGAATAAAGTTTGCTCCAATTCCCTGAATTGGGTGTGGCCCAGGTTCCCCACCATTAAGCAATGGTGATGCCGCCGGCTCTACGCCAATAACTTTGATTTTTGGGTTTTTCTCTTTAAGCAACTGTCCGGCACCAGTGATAGTTCCACCAGTTCCGATTCCAGAGATAAAGACATCAACTTTGCCTTCTGTATCTCGCCAGATTTCTTCACCAGTTGTCTTGCGGTGGATTGCAGGTCCTGCTGCGTTTTCAAATTGGCGAACTAAAACAGCACCGGATGCAGCAAGTTTTTCTGCCGCTGCAACTGCGCCCTTCATACCTTCGGCTGCAGGGGTTAAAACTAATTCAGCGCCATAAGCACGAATCAACTTACGACGCTCCTTTGAAACCGACTCTGGCATAGTCATAACAGACTTATATCCACGGGCCGCTGCAACCATTGCTACGGCAATTCCAGTGTTTCCAGATGTTGCTTCGACGATTGTTCCGCCAGGCTTTAACTCACCGCTTGCCTCTGCAGCATCGATCATTGCAATTCCTAAGCGGTCTTTAATCGAAGAACTTGGGTTATAGAACTCAAGCTTTGCAAAGACATTACCTGCAGCACCATCTGTGATCTTGTTGATGCGCACTAGCGGGGTATTTCCAAATACCTCTGTGATGTTGTTATAAACCTTCATAATTTTCTCCTCTGCTCTTCTTAATACTCGTTAACTTGTGGGCTGTTCCTTTTAGTTAATCTGAAATTTCAGATTTCTGCCGATTTGGGTGATATGGCTTTAAATTTTTGGCCTTTGCCTTTGGCAAAGATTTGTGCTGATTTTGGGTAGTAAGTTAAATCAGCAACAGCCACTAGAAGCAACGCAGAAATCAACCACGCGGTTACGTGTAAAAAACCAGGTGATCATTGATTGCATGTATAAATTCTACCGAATCAGTAGTTTTTTGCGAGTTGCGAAGTATTTGCAATTAGCAGGCCATTTAGCAGGCTTAGTTTTCACTCCAGCGAGATGTCATAGGAAGTCGACGATCCTTGCCAAATGCACGGGATGAAACCTTGGTGCCTGGAGGGTATTGGCGCCGTTTGTACTCAGCCTTATCAACTAAAGAGAGCACGCGACGGACAAGATCCGGATCAAATCCATCGTTTAGCAGTTCCTGGAATCCACGGTCCTGATCCACATATGCCATCAATAACTTGTCTAATACTTTGTAATCTGGCAAAGAGTCAGAGTCCTTTTGGCCAGGACGCAGTTCGGCGCTTGGTTCTTTAGTGATGGATCGCTCTGGGATTGGTGCGACTTGGCCGGATTTAATTGCATGTTGATTTCGCCAGGTCGCTAAAGCCCAAACATCGGTTTTGTAAATATCTTTAATGGGTGCAAACCCGCCAACTGCATCACCGTAGAGAGTTGAATAGCCAACTGCTAACTCACTCTTATTACCTGTTGCTAAAACTAAATGTCCTTCTTGATTTGAGATGCCCATAAGTGTAGTTCCCCGAACTCGGGCCTGGAGATTTTCTTCGGCAAGACCCTTAAGTGTTAGATTCTCAAGATAGGCATCAACCATCGGAGCAATTGGAGTTATCCGAAAATGAATTCCAGTGATATCGGCAAGTGATTGTGCATCTTCAATTGAATGATCTGATGAGTACTCACTTGGCATGGCCACACCGTTAACAGCTTTAGCGCCTACGGCATCAATTGCAATTGCAGCTACTAACGCCGAATCTATTCCGCCAGATAGGCCAAGGACAACAGATCTAAATCCATTTTTTGAAACATAATCGCGAAGCCCAACGACTAAGGCCTGCCACATCTCTTCTTCATCTGAAAGCCTAAGTGCCACATCTCCAAGTTGAGTATCTGAAACTTTGTTAGGGCTCTTTGAAATCTCTAAATCTGGCTTAGAGGTTGACTCGCTGCATTCAATATCAACAATTAACATCTGATCAACAAACTGGGCAGAGCGGGCCAATACCCCACCATCGGCGCTAACAACAATTGTGTCCCCGTCAAAAACTAGATCGTCCTGTCCACCAGTCATATTTACATAAGCAATAGGTGCGCCAATTTCTTGTGCCCTCTTTTTAACTAGGGCTAGGCGGACATCATCTTTATTGCGTTCAAAGGGAGAGCCGTTAGGTACCACTAACAGTCCAGGTTTACGGGCGGCGATTGCATCGACTGAGTGCCAAATATCCTCACAGATAGCAATGGCCACATCCACACCTTGAATTCGCACTACTAAGTTTTGATCCCCTGGTTTGAAGTTTCTGAACTCATCAAAGACACCATAGTTGGGAAGATGCTGTTTAAAATAACGCGCCTTTATCTGGCCTTGATGAATGATCGCCACCGCATTTTTGGGCCCCTTATCCAGGTAACCAACGACAGCAACAATGTCACCGGTGATTGTGGATGCAATCTTTTCAACTGCCGCAATACTGGCTGCTTGAAATGATGGGCGAAGAGCCAGATCTTCAACTGGATATCCGGTCACGATCATCTCTGGAAAAACAATGATCCCTGCGCTTTG
>CAIUSQ010000288.1 GCA_903901905.1 uncultured Actinomycetes bacterium | reverse complement strand
TGGCGCGAGATCTTCTCCCCTCGACCTCGTCCTCCGCGATACCAAAGGCAAAACATTTGAGCACGAAGCTTGGCTTAAAATGGATATTAGTCTAATAATTCCAACTATTCTTTCAGTCATACCCGCCCTCAAGAAGTGTATGCACGCTCGAAAACGTGCACAGGATCGCGAACTTATTAGCGCCTTTGTGAAAAGAAACGAACAGCGCCGCAAGGACCGCAAGTTCAAACAGCTCTTCTCAGCAATTTTCAACAGATACCGTCGAGAAATCGATCAAATTGTTGACCCCGTGACAGGCAAAGTTACTGCTGATCCTATTGAACTGCATGACATGATCACCGACCACCTATCTGGCTGGCATTGCCTTAACCACTCTGACCCTTCTATCGAGTGGCAGCAAGCCATTCATGATCCGAATTATCTTTTATCGATCCCGTCTCTCCAACGTGTTCCTCAACCCCTCTTGAAGAAACTTTCCAAATCATTCACTCGCCATTCGCAAAACCAAAAACTGCGCGACTCGATGAAAAATGCGCTAAGCCAAGAGATCTCTTTTGAAGAGTACATGAGCGAAGTCCGTGAAAAATCCAATAACAAAAGCCCAGGAATATCCGGCTTTACCATTAACATGCTCAAGGAGTTTCCAGAGGAGGTTCAGCGACATCTTCATGGCGGACTCTGTGAGATATGGTCACGACGCAATGATCCTTCAATGGTCCCAGAATCCTGGTATGCACGTTGGATATGCGCCGTCCCGAAGAAAAAACACGGACCTATTGCACTCGACTCGATCCGCCCAATTAGTTTGTATGAAGTTCTTAGGAAAGTCTGGACATCTATTATCACTGCGCGTATCTCCAGAGTCTGGACTGAGCTGAAAGTTCTTCATCCAACACAGTACGGGTATCAATTTGCGATGGGCACTGATACTGAACTTATTCAAGTAATCAATGTCGTGGAGGATGCAGCCGAGTTTAAGAAACGTCTTATTCTAACCGCCTTCGATACGATGAAAGCTTTCGATTCTGTCAACACACCGCTCATGGTCGCCGCCTGGACTCGTCTGGGCGTCCCTATAGATATAGCAGACTACTTGGTCAATATGGACGTTGGCGGAGACACTCTTGTCAAGACTGCCCACGCCAAATCTGTTATTGGTAAGCTGAAAAAAGGCCAGCACCTTGGTGATGTGCGGATCAATGAGGACGGTGCCAAAAGTTCAAGGGACACTGTCCGAACTTTCACAGCTCGAGACGGCATAGGTCAGGGCGATTCCCCATCGGCAAATGCCTGGATTGCCATCTACGATATATTGCTATGTGCCCTTGACGAGATTGACGAGGATCCCTACCGCTTTCAGAAACGCGACGATGAAATCTCAACTTGCACTGCAGCCGCATATGCCGACGATCTTCAAACTTTCTCCCCAACTGTTGAACATGCACAAGCTGCGATAAACATTGTCTCAGCGTTCAACTGTGTGACGGGCTTTACTACCAATATCAGTAAAATGCATTGCGGCACCAACCTCAGTGAAGACCTTGGCCATGTTCGAGTGTATGATAGGAACTGGGTTGCTCACCTTTTACCCATTAAGCCTGAAATGGAGGTTGAGATTCTTGGTGTCACTGTAGATTTGACAAATCGATGGAGGACTCTACGTCGTGAAATAACAGATAAAACTGCCGAGATCTCTTTACCACTTTCACGTAAACGACTGTCTGTAGAATCTAAGCGTATCGCATATGAAATGGTTGTTCTGCCAACGCTTCTCTACAAAGCCAAGTTCATAAACCTTTCTCTTGACGAGTACGAGTCACTCCTAAATCCTGTTAACACTCTTCTACGCTCCATCAATCGGCTGAAACGTACTTCACCTGCTGAGGTTCTTTATTCCGATCATAAAACCGCAGCAGGCCTACAACTCTCGAACATTGTCAGTCGCATTCAAGACTTCAAGTCAGGAATGTTCACGCGCGCCATGAGAGAGGGGAATCCTGCTAAGCCAGCTGCTACTGCCATAATAGAAAGATGCTTTCGACAACAAGCCATCAACTTCTCAGGCTCGGCTGACATCTGTCTTTCTGAATTTAACTGCTCGTGGTATAGCAGTCTTCTAGAAAGACAGACCAGCTCGGGAACTAGACTGTACAGGAATAGCCCCAGTCTGAGCCCATTCGCTTCTCATCAGCCTATTCGTGAGCTGTGCAACCCTCAGCATATCGACCTTTGTGATACGATGTTAGCTCAGTTTGACATTACAATTGTGCGTGATCTCACCGCGGAGACTAGAGGCCAACCTTTTCGTAGATGGTTTGTTGACCATCCTGTAGTTCCTCTGCTTCGAAGTTTTCCGCACATTCCAAACAATGAACCCAATATCCTGCAAATTGGAAAGCTCTATCTCAGTAAATCAAAAACAATTCATGAATTCTGTGGATGGGAAAGAGACTCGCTGTACTTTCGAGAATGGAAGGTCCGCAGTGGCCATCATCCTTCAGTCAATTCCTCAATTTACCTTGCGGCCGATCCTCAACAATGGACTAAGTACACTGATTCGTTCTGCTTCGAACTTTATGCGCATGTCTATGCGCTAGGCAGAACTAACCAGAAGGGCGTTGTGACGAGTACCAAGATTCTAGCGATTCAACCCGATTCGACTCCTGTTCGACGCGAGACAGATATAGTAACCTCATCTCTCATTCCTCCTCCTAAGAGTGACTTTCTCTCTCCCTATCGACTGTACACAGATGGTGCACATCGTAATCTTTTAACTGCCCAGCAGATTATCTTTGGAGTCTCTCCCTGTGACTTCTCAACGCTACGTGCCTCCAACTCATCTGGTGGTGTTATCTATAAAGGCTGCCATCCGATACAGACCTTGACTGTAACTGGTTTTGACGACCAAATTATTCCCAACTCAGGCCCGTATGAGTCTGAAGCAATTGGCTTGTTAGCTGGGTTGAATTTACTTGGAAATAGGGCACTCAAACTCTCTGCGTTCACTGACAGTAAAGTACTCATCGACAAACTCCGGCGATACCGCACCACAGTCACTCTTGAATACACGTCAGATCCGTTGATAGCCCTTCTTCATCAAATTATCTGTAGGTATCAGGTTGACTTGCAATGGGTGAAAGGCCATCCCGAGAAAAGAGCTAAGTTCAAGCGTAAGGACTGGACCTCCAACGACATCGGAATCTACATTGCCGATAAAATGACACACGGTTGTGTTGATGATCTACCTCCTCTCAAGTTTAACTGTGATCATATAACACCAACTGTTGTACAATTCCGAGATTTAATCCCCCGCCTCA
>CAIUSQ010000287.1 GCA_903901905.1 uncultured Actinomycetes bacterium | reverse complement strand
GGTGTTAAATCCTGGAAAACTTTTGGATTCCGCTCAGCCCGTTGTAACCAAACATCCGTTGCAATACTTCCAGGCATAACACTGTTACATCGAATACCACTTGATCCGTATCGCACAGCAACGGCGCGAGTCAATGCATGTAGGCCAGCCTTTGCCACAGAATATGCATCACTTCCCACCATCGTCTTTGCATTTACTGAACCGATATTGATGATGTTTCCAGCACCTCTTGCAATCATTCCTGGAAGAACTCTTTTTATATTTAGAAATGCCGCTGTCAGAGTTACTTGGATTTGGAAATCCCAATCTTCAAGTGAGGTTTTCAAGAAATCTTCCGCACCGACAGACATTGCATTATTCACAAGACAGTCAATTCTTCCGTAGTCGGCTTCAATTGAATCTATAACCGAATTTATCTCGGCTTCCGAAGATAGGTCAACGGTGTAACCCTTTGCACGTCCATTTAAAGCGTTAATCTCAGCCACAGTTTTATTAAGGTTTTCAACATTGATATCCAACAGCGCAACTTGAGCGCCAACACTGCTAGCCAATTTAGCGATTTCCTTACCGATCCCACGACCCGCACCTGTAATCACCATGACGGTATTGCTCAACTCATTACGCTCATTGAGTGACATCTAGTTCTCCTCTCCAATGTCGTGCCCTGTGACTCCATATTCAAATCATATGGCATCCATGCCCTGCTGAATATGGCAAAACATTCACAAGTTTTCACATACTGAAACATCCAAGAGTGAAATGAAGATATTTCAAGATAGTTCTTGATTTGGAGCCAGTTAGTTGTATACGCTTTCCAAAGAAATTAGAGGTAATTAAAACCTTTTGAATTTAGGAGAATCTTGCATGGAACTACTTATGAATGTCCCGGTTCTTGTAGCGGCAAATAAAGAAATGCCGATGACAAAAGTCTTAGTAGAAGATCCCCGTGCTGGTGAAGTTCGCGTCAAAATGTTTGCATCTGGTGTCTGCCATTCATGTCTTCATGCATATGACGGATCGCACGCGACTCCAATGCCGATGATTTTGGGTGACGAAGGTTCAGGAGTTGTTGAATCAGTTGGTAGTGGAGTTACAACACTCGTACCAGGAGACCATGTCATCATCTCTTGGCTTCTTAACTGCGGAACATGTCCTCCTTGTAGAGATGGAAAGCCTGCACATTGTTGGGCGCCGTCGCCATTTGGTGCGCTACTTGATAACACTCAAAGATTTAAAAATGCTGAAACCGGCGAACCTGTTTTGCATTACGGGCCAGCTACATATGCTCCTTACACAGTTGTTCCAGAAAGTTCAGCGATTAAAATCCGCAAAGACATGCCGTTAGATAAAGCAGCGCTAATTGGGTGTTCTGTAACTACCGGTTTTGGTGCTGTAACAAATGCTGCTGGCGCACGACCAGGAGAATCTGTTGCGATTGTTGGTTGCGGAGGAGTTGGTCTCAATGCGGTTCAAGGCGCACGAGTTGCTGGTGCAAATCCAATTATTGCGATTGATACTTCTGAATCAGCGCTAAAAATGGCGCAAAAATTTGGTGCGACCCATCTCATTAATGCTGCAAAATCTAATGTTGTTGAAGAAACACTTAAG
>CAIUSQ010000286.1 GCA_903901905.1 uncultured Actinomycetes bacterium | reverse complement strand
TGGAACAAGGGTGTACTTCGCGTTGCTCCAACGCCAACTCCTACTCCAACACCGACACCGACACTGACGCCAACGCCAACGCCAACGCCAACGCCAACGCCAACTCCAACTCCAACTCCAACTCCAACGCCAACGCCAACTCCAACTCCAACTATTCCATCTGCACCAATTGTTTTGACTTTCGATAACATCGTAGAAAACTATCTCGAGATCACTGCAAATGTTTATGCCAAATTTGAAGCCGCATTAGACAAGAATTACCAAAGCAAGATTGAAGTAAAAACTTTCGTGGGTCCCAATACAAAACCATTTATTGCAAGTACGGCAGCAGCAATTGCCATAGGTTCAAATCTATTCAGAAACTTCAAGCAACCAGATGTGATGAATGTGATTTACTATACATTTGTTGATAAAGAATGGGCTGTCCAAAAAACTCAGGAAGTGGACGGTACCAATCGTTGGAGTTATCAATTAGTTTATGAATGCACTAGTCCAACTATGTGCAGAGGCGGTAGCGCTGGGATAACCCAAAATTGGCATGGAATAAGTCGTTTTACCGTGTCACAGGATAACCCGTTGACGTTTCAAAGGCGATCGACCGGTTGGTCCGAGATACACGAATTCACACACGTTGTGTACATGACTGCGCTGAAGCCAAATTTTAATAGGTGGTATGTATTGACGCCTTCATGGTTCTCTGAAGGGCATGCCGATGTAATTGGATTGTTGGGAGGCTCGAAAACCATAAACGATTATCGTTATGCCAAAGACTTAAACTACAAATGCTGTCGTCCTGATCAAACCCTCCGTAGCTACAACGCAGTCGATATCATGCGATTCTTTGATGCGCTAAGCAATGGCAAGGAAGATCCAGACATGAAGGCATATGTCTACACATTGGGCTATTCGGCTGTAGAGGCACTCGTTGCTATCGGAGGAATTGACTCACCAATGAATCTCTATCTTGAAACAGCAAAGGGTTCTACATTTGAACAAGCTTTTAAAACAATTTATGGAACAGAGTGGAAAGTTGCTGCACCTATTCTTGCCGAAGTTGTTTCAAAGCAGTACAAACCTTTTTCACCCTAATAAACTAAGTTGTAAAGAATTGGAAAAGCTTTCAGCCCTGTCCACTTAATTCTTTGCTTGCAAACGCTGCGCCATAGTCACTGCAACCTTGAGCCACTTAGCAACCTGAGCATCGCTATATCCATCTGCATTCATCACATATAGACCTGTAAAGGTGTCACCATTGAATTGGTAGAAGCCCAACAAGGTGCGGGCACGAACACCTGAATCAATCACTGTATGAACAAAGACTCGGTTGCCATCTGACACAACTCCTGCAGGAATGTTCTTTAACGTCTTGAAATCATAAGGAAGCAAGGTGCCAGTGGCATCTTTATAACCTTTATCAGCCTGGCACTGAGCCAAAACTTTTACTAATTCTTTCTGTGCAGCACTTGCGGCTGCAGCAGATGAGTACTTAACAACTTCTGTTGATAGGAATGAGAATGTAGAACCAACCTTTGTTGCTGCTACCTGACGACGTTCTACGCGATCTGTTTCAGATGAAAAAGTGCCATTACATAGATCAAGGGATGGATCATCAAGTTTTGTTCCACCACCCATTGGCAAAACTGTCCATTCGCCACTGAAATCATCTGCTCTAAAGCCTAGCTTGGCAAGCTTTGCTTGCTTCTCATCTGCCAAGGATGGATCACTAATTG
>CAIUSQ010000285.1 GCA_903901905.1 uncultured Actinomycetes bacterium | reverse complement strand
TGACCAAATTCTGCGCCGGTTAACCCCCGAAGGATCTCGATCTGAATGGCGCGATGCCACGGGAACTCTTCAACTCTATGAAGTAAATCCAAGCAAGGATTGGTATGGCCGGCCAGTATTGATCATCGATGAATTAACACCGGCGCGTGTTGCATTTATTACTCGCTTGGGAGAAGCGATAATTCCCGACACACACACGGTTTTGCAGGAAGGCGATCTAGTTCACGTCATGGTCACCGATGCCGATCTAAAGAGCACACTTGAAATTCTCTCTCAGACTCCGGAAGCAGAACGCTCATGAGAATTGCGATCGTGGGTGCAGGAAACGTAGGGCGTGCTATTGCGCGCGAACTTTTAGATAATGGTCATCAGGTTTTACTCATTGAAAAAGATCCAAAGGCATTAAAGATTGAAAGTGTTCCCGATGCGGAATGGCTTATGGCCGATGCCTGCGAAATCACTTCCCTAGATGCCGCCCACCTTGATAACTGTCAGGTTTTAGTAGCAGCAACAGGTGATGACAAGGCAAATCTTGTAACTTCTTTACTTGGAAAAACAGAATATGGCGTGCCTAGAGTGGTTGCAAGAATCAATCACCCAAAAAATGAATGGCTATTTGATTCATCATGGGGTATCGACGTCGCAGTATCTACTCCAAGAATTATTTCGGCCCTTGTAGAAGAGGCAGTAACGGTTGGAGATGTTGTTCGACTATTCTCATTTAGAAAAGGTCAGGCAAATCTTGTCGAACTAACTCTGCCAGATGGATCTGCCTGTATTGGAAAAACTGTAGATGAGATTGAACTGCCTGAGAATGCAGCGTTAGCTGCAATTGTTCGTGATGGCCAAGTAATTACTGCAAAAGCCCATGATGTATTTATTGCCGGAGATGAACTACTTTTTGTTGCCTCAGCGGAGGCAGAGATTCATATTAAAGCCTGCTTTATATCTTAATTTAAATCTTTCGTTTCTCTACCAACTGGCGGCTCAGATTTAATTATCAACCAAGAACCATATGCAGCGGCAAAAAACAATGGATAGCCCATGGCTAGGTTTACGGTACCTAACAAATTCACATTGCCACTCTTATAAATTGGGTACTGAACTGCAATACGTGAGAAGAACAAAGCTACCCACAACCAACTTGCCTTGATGTACATCTTCTTGCGCCGTGGATTATTGCGCCATGTGAAGTTTTCCCCTAGTAATGGCCCAAGAACCAGACCCAAGATAGGCCATCCAACTAAGTTTGCTATGAGGTAAACAGTTCCATAGCCCAAATTTGTAAGTAACTTTGGAATATAAAAATCTGATGCATTTCCACTTCGATTAGCAAAATAGGCGCAGATCAATACTCCTATAACTCCTGAAATTGAGTGCTGAATTGTATCTTTACGCGCCAATCGCCAAATTGCAAGAATTATAGATAAAGATAGTGACGCCCAAATAGCGGTTCGCAGTTCTTGATTTATATTAAAGACAACTAAAAAAACTACTGCGGGTAAGCCAGAATCAATTAAACCTTTTTTTCCACCTAATGCATTGATTACATTGTCTCGGTCTTGACCATGCTGGCTCATGTGCGCCCCGTAGATCCAAAACCGCCGGTGCCTCTGTCCGAACCCGGAAGTTGTTTAACCTCAGTAAATACCGCCCGCTCAACCTTTTGAATAACAAGTTGCGCAATTCGATCGCCTTTTTTGAACGTTACAGATTCATTAAGATCGTGATTAATTAAAATACAGGAAAGCTCGCCGCGATAGCCAGCATCGACTGTGCCTGGGGCGTTAACCATTGTTACACCATGTTTGATTGCAAGCCCCGAACGCGGGTGAACTAATGCAACGTATCCATCTGGCAAAGCAATTGAAATGCCAGTTGGTACAAGAGCGCGCTCTCCTGGCTTCAAAACTATATCTACGCGAGTGGATATATCTGCACCAGCATCACCTGGTTTGGAATAGGTAGGCATCGGAACGCTCGGGTCCAGGCGAGTAAAGAGAACTTCTACGCCCTTCATATTAAGGATTAATCTCAAAATTTGGGTCAACAAAAGTTAAAAGCTCAGGAGTTTTTGCTAACTCTTCAAAGTAACCATCTGGTGCATTGTTAATGAAATGCTCCATTGGCACGACAATAAAAAGAGCGGATGCGCGAACAGCAATTTCGCCTTGCGGAGAATTTAATCGACCAACTGCTGATGTATAAACTTTTCGACCGTGTTGTCCTGTTATCTCTGCAGCAATATGCAAAGTAGTTCCAATTGGGACTGGAATCAGAAAATCTGTTTCAAGCCGACCTGTCACTGCCGGAGAGCGTATCAACCACATCAATTTACCTAAGGCTTCATCAAAGGCGAGTGAGAGCAAACCACCGTGAGCTAAACCTGGTGCTCCTTGGTGATTTTCTGTAACTGTAAAGGTTGCTGTGATGTTTGCGGCTTCTCCAGAGTAAGCAACTAAATGCAAGCCTGTTGGATGAAGGTGTCCGCATCCAAAACAATGCCCAAAGTGTGAGGGGATTTTTGTTCCCACTGGCGGTGCAAGAGGGTGTCGATCTGGAATTATGGAACCTTCAGGTGGAACCGTGCTCGCTACTCTTGCCATAGGTAAAGATTACCGCCTCATTATCCGATACGGTAACTCCCATGCGATATCGAGAAGTGATACGTACGCCACTATGGCTCTTGGCCATCATTTACTTCTTTTTTCTCTCACTTGTAATCTCTATTTGGGCAGCGCTAGGAAATAATTCAGCAATAGTCAGTCTGGTAGTACTTTCGCTGACTTTGATAACAATCTACTTAAGAAGTGGGTTAACTATAGAAGTAGATGAGAATGAGCTTCGTGTTGGAGGTGCACATTTGCCCCGAGAATATTTTGGAAATATTGTCGCTTTAGACAATCAGCAACTTCGAAGAGTCCGTACCCGCGATGCTGATCCGGCCGCCTATTTAGTAATTAGATTCTGGTCGCCTAAAGCGATACAGGTTTTTGTCAATGATGCTAGAGATAAAACTCCCTATTGGTTGATTTCAACTTCACAACCGGAAAAACTTCTTTTAGCTCTTAAAGGCTAAAGAGCTAGTTGCACTCTTTACAAACTGATTTAGCGCCTTCACCTTTTGCCAATTGAGAAATGTGGTGCACTAAGAAACAGCGAGAGCAAGTAAATTCATTGACTTGCTTTGGAACCACTCGAACGGCTAACTCTTCTCCCGAAAGATCCGCACCAGGTAGTTCCAGATTTTCTGCTGCTTCTGCTTCATCAACATCGATCTGGCCAGATTGAGCATCGACGCGTTTTGCCTTTAACTCTTCAAGAGACTCCTCATGAAGTTCCTCATCGGTTTTTCTGGGTGTGTCGTAATCAGTTGCCATTGCTCTCACCACCTTTTCAATCCTAGGTC
>CAIUSQ010000284.1 GCA_903901905.1 uncultured Actinomycetes bacterium | reverse complement strand
CATCGTGACCCAAGCGCGCTAAAGCCTTTGCAGTATTTGCTGGTCCGCCACCGACAACGGCGCGACGTTCTGGGGTACCCGGCAAAAGATCGATTAACACCTCACCGCAAACCCAGATGCTCATATCTCTTCTCCCTGCCACCCACGGCCCGCTCGAGGAAAGTCCCCGCACAATTCGACCACTGGCCAAGGTTAGGGGTTGACCCTGAAAATCAACGAATTCTTAAGTAACGCCCTCTGGAAATCTCAAATACGCGAGAGTACCTTTTTCTTTATGAAAAAAGCCCTTGCTTTCGCCCTAGCCCTTTCAATTTCAATAATCGGATCACCAGTCGCAGATGCCGCCAATCCGAAATCTGGCGCCGCATGTCCGAAAGTGAATCAAAAGGTTGTTTACTCGAATAAGACTTTTACTTGCGTTAAAAAGGGAAGCAAGCTTGTTTGGAATTCAGGTGTAGCAATTGCAAAGCCAACTGCTACTAAATCAGCAACTGAAGGGGTCCTTTGCACAGAAGGAAGCGCACCAGCAAAGAGTGCGAATGGAAGTACTTTGTATTGCACAAAAGGTGCAGACGGTAAAAGTTCTTGGCGACCACAGAGTCAGCAGAGCGGATCTGGTGGCGGTAGCGGATCTGGTGGTGGTAGCGGATCTGGTGGTGGTAGCGGATCTGGTGGTGGAGGTAATAACCAGAACACCGGATTTAAATTAGGAGAGATTGGATCTTCATGTAGCAAAAATGGAGAGTTGGGTTGGAACGGAAAGATGACTGCAATCTGCAAAGGCGGAAAAGTCAGTTACGTTTTAGCAACCGATGTTCCAAAGACTCCGACAAGCGGTTACACCTCTAGACCTGATTGGTATCCAACGCTTTCTCAAATTCTTGATGGACCAGGTGCTAAGGAACCAACTTGCGCTCCATCTTCAGTTAAATTCACTTCGCCTGTTCTTCCTTTAGATCAATTAGCTCCTGCCATTCCATACGGCTTCATGGTGGGTGGCCACGTAACGCCAATTGATCACGCGTATTTAGGTATAAAAGCTTTATCGAAATCTGCATCGCAGTTGACCGCCGCAGATTTTGTTCCGGTAACAGCACCAGCTGATGGCGTGATTACTGAACTCTCTAATTTAGGGTCGCCAAATTCTTATCGAGTCGTGATAAATCATGGTTGCAATCTCTATTCGGTTTACATGGTTATGAATAAGGTAACTGGTGTCTTGGCTTCACTAGCTTCACAAGCAAGTAATTCAGGCTATATAAAGACCAATGTGAAGGTGAAAGCTGGCGAAGAATTTGGCCGCCAAGGCGAGACCATGCTCGACTTCAACGTCTTTGATGGAACCCAATGGTTATCCGGATTTCAAAATATTCAGGCTTATTTAACTTTAGATACTTGGAAGCCATATACAGCCGATTACCTGCCATTTTTCTCAAGTGAGATAAGAACCGCGATGGAAGCACAACTACAGAAAACAAGTTCTCCGAGAATCGGAAAAATTGATTACGACATCGCTGGCACCGCATCCGGAAACTGGTTCCTTGCAGGAACTAATGGTTACGCCGGAAGATTGAATTCCGATTATGAAAACGCAACAACAATGATTGGCAGTGGTTCTGTTCCGGGTAAGAACGATTATTCCTGGAGCCATCTTGCAATCGCCCCTCACCAAGTCGATACAAAGGCTTGGGTCTTTTCATCCGGTTGGTGGTTAGATCCAAAGGGTGATGCAGATCAAGCAGCGTTAATCGTGGCATCTGGACAAGTGACTCCAGATAAACTCACCGCTTCCAGTGGCATGGTTGTTTACCAACTTGCACAACTTTCTTACACACCACCGGCTGGTGTAGTTCCTAACCCACCAGGAAGTATGGCTCCGTGGCCCGTTGGCTACACCATAGTTACTGGCAGAGAAAGAGGAGTTGTTGCACTGCAAGTAAATGCAGATGGATCTTTATCTCTCGAACTTAATACTTCGATTACATCGATCTCTGGGTTTACCGCGTTTACCGCAGCTAAGCGCACTTACAATCGTTAATCCCTACACTCAGCACATGATCCAAATTGCTGGGACCACCCTTGATGTCTACCCACTCTGCCTCGGTGGAAACGTATTCGGCTGGAGCGCTAATGAGAGCCAATCGCACGCTGTTCTAGACGCATTTGATTCTTTAGGTGGCAATTTCATCGACACCGCCGATGTTTACTCCGAATGGGTAGATGGCAATAAAGGCGGAGAGTCGGAAACAATTATTGGAAACTGGATGAAATCACGCGGCAAGCGCCACCAATTTGTTATTGCAACAAAAGTTTCACAGCTTTCAACTCGTGCAGGTTTACGCCCCGAAAATATCATTGCCGCGTGCAATGACTCTTTACAGAGATTACAAACGGATCACATTGATCTTTATTACTCACACCTTGACGATAAAGATGTGCCACTTGCAGAAACATTGGGCGCTTACCAGACGTTAATTAACGAAGGAAAGATTCGTTATATCGGTGCTTCGAAATACTCTGGTGCCCGCCTGCAAGAGGCGCTAGATATCGCGGCAAAAGAAAACTTACCTAAATACATATGCTTGCAAGATCAATATAACTTGGTGGAGAGAAATCCATTTGAATCAGAGCAACAACAAGTTCTCAAAGCTAACGCTATTTCGGCTCTGCCTTTCTTTGGCCTTGCTCGTGGATTCTTAACTGGAAAATATCGCCCCGGTGTTACCGTCGAATCAATTCGCTCCGCCGGTGTTGCCAATTATCAAAATGAAAAAGGTTATGCATTAATTGCTGAGTTGGAAAAAATCGCCAAAGCCCGTAATTCCTCAATCTCTGCCGTTGCACTGGCCTGGATAAGAGCCAACAAACAAGTAAGTACACCTATTGCATCGGCCCGCACCGTAGAACAGTTGCACGAAATCATGCAGCTTGTTGAATTAACTAGCGATGAAGTCGCTGGATTAAGCGCTCTTTAAGAACTTTTCTAGAGCCTCTCTCACGATGGCGGATTTCGTTTCTCCGCGACGCTTAGCCTCTTTATCTAGGGCCTTCTTCAGCTTGATTGGAACGCGAACCTTTAATTGAGGAGATTCAACATTTTTTGCCGTAAGTGAAGGCCGCCCAAGGACTTTTTCTATCGCATCCATGGCCATTTTCTCAGCCCGTTTATTGGTTAT
>CAIUSQ010000283.1 GCA_903901905.1 uncultured Actinomycetes bacterium | reverse complement strand
GGCCTTGCTGCTCATAAGAGTATTAATGAAGGCCGCGTTGTTGAGATAAAAGAGCTCTGGGGCTAATGCATAAAGTCATCCTCGATACCGATATCGGTACGGATGTGGATGATGCACTGGCTTTAGCAGTTCTGCTGGGTTCTAAAGATGTTGATTTAATTGGAATATCAACAGTTTACGGAGATGTCCACCTACGTTCTGCAATTGCAATGCACCTATGTTCTATGGTGAATAGGACGATTCCCACATATCTTGGTGAGAGCAATCCCATTTCAGGCCGAGAAGTATGGATGTCGGGCTCAGAAGGTAAAAACTTTAAAGATTTAGATTCATTCACCCCTCAAGATATTTCTGCGGTTGATTTCCTTGTGGAGGCAGTTATTTCCCAACCTCAATCAATTGATGTGATTGCAATTGGACCATTAACAAATATTGCGCGGGCAATTGAGAAATCACCCGAGTTTGAAGACAAGACTAAGCGACTTTGGATTATGGGAGGTGACTTCACTCAGTCAAAAGTCGAACATAACTTTAAATGTGATGTTGATGCGGCAAGAATAGTTCTAGAGTCTGGAATCCCAATCTCCATTCTGGATCTCCCAAATTCTCAAAAAACTATCATTCGAATGCAAGAAATTGAACAAATAGGTAGAGCGTCGCATTTTGGACAATTACTTTATTCAGAAATCATGAGTTGGATTCAACCGCGAAATCAAGACTGGACTATCCCACACGATCCGATTGCGGCCTTAGCTTTGCTAGCACCCGAAAATTTTGAGTCTTCAGTTAACGGTCAGGTTAGAATTAATGAAATGGGGATAAGTACTTGGCAGGAATCCAAGAATGGGAATGTTTCACTTCTAACCCCTATAGCTCCAGAATTAGCTGTAAACAAAATGATTGAGCTAATTACCAACTAGTCCAAGGCTTTGCATGAGTATCAACAATTTCTGCCAACCCTTGTAAACGCGGTATTGAAATTTCACGTAGCGCTTTTCGAATATCAGGAGCTCCCACAATGTCGGCCCACACAGCGCGGCCAGCCAAAAATCCACTTGCTCCACCCATAGCGCATGCCTTAACGGCATCATTGAAGAATGGTTGTTTCACTCCGTTTGAAAGTACTACCCAAGGCGATCCAATAGCTTCTGAAATTCTTCCTGCATTCTTAGTAACTAAATTCAAGTCGCCTTCACCATGAAAAGGTACCTCTGCCTTGTAAAGATCAGGTTTCCAGGCAGCAGCCTCACGTGCGGCAATAATCAATTCTTCCTCGCGATTAAAACTTCGTGAAGAATCTGTTGGTGGCTTTACGATAATTTCAATGATTGAAGGCAGCCCTGAAACTTCGCACAGCTTGTTGAAATCTTCCACGAGTTTTGCACGCAAATCTGGGGATTCATCATTGCGCCACAAAACTAAGAACTTTAGTCCAACACTTCCGATGTCTCGCATGCGAAGTGGATCAACATCAAGATCAACTGCGGTGTCAGTTGCTGCCCCACCTGCAGGACCAACCAATAAATCTGCCGCAGCAATCAGACCACACCCACCTTGTAATGCTTTTTGATCAATAATTGCATCAATACCACACTCTTGATCAACCAATAATGCAGATGCAAATGGAGAAAGTTCTCGAGCAACATCAACTTTAAACTGAG
>CAIUSQ010000282.1 GCA_903901905.1 uncultured Actinomycetes bacterium | reverse complement strand
GAAATCGTGCACGACTTTTGGAGCAACAGAACCAATTCTAAATTGGAAAGTTTAAAGTGGGAAGCGAAGTTTTGCTTGTGTTCCCTTGTCACTAGATTCTAATTTTAACTCTCCGTTTAGTTCATTTTCAGTTAGCGTAAGAACAATCTGTAATCCTAAGTTTGCCGATGTTGCAAGATTAAAACCCTCTGGCAGACCTACTCCATCATCTGAAATGGTTACTAAACCTTCGTTGCTGTAGCGCTGAAGTTCAATTCGAAGGTGCGTTCCCGATTCGGCTAAGCCGTGCTCCAAGGCATTGTGAATGAGCTCTGTAACTACCAATGCGAGCGGAGTGGCAAGTCTGGATTCCAGGGAGCCAAGTTGACCTATTCGCTCAATGCTTAACTGACTCATTCGCGGACTTAGCTCAAGTGAGTGAGTAACAAGGCTAGTTAAAACATCATCAAATGCCACAGTAGTTTCATCACTATTAGAAAGTGTTTCGTGCACCAAGGCGATCGATGCAATTCGGCGAACCGCTTCATCCAAGGCGGCGGCGGCGGATGGATCATCAATTCGGCGAGACTGTAATCTAAGTAAGGCAGATACGGTTTGCAGATTATTTTTCACGCGATGATGGATTTCACGGATAGTTGCATCCTTTGTAACAAGGGCGCGATCTAAACGGCGTAGCTCTGTAACATTTTGTAACAAAACAATTGCCCCAATGCGATCTTCGCCTTGAATTAAGGGCAACACAAGGAAATCGATTGTTGTTCCTTTGTTTTCAACCTCTACGCGACGCAGAGTTTTTCCATTTAACTGAGTAGCTATTGCCTCTTCATGAGGGTTTTCGGTTGTCACTGAAACCTGTTGTGCAGCCTCTCCAAGATTGCGACCTTCTAGATCACCATTCCAACCCATTCTAGAGAAGGCAGATTTTGCGTTTGGGCTTGCAAATGAGATTGTTCCGTTAACATCTAATCGAATCAATCCATCTCCAACGCGAGGAATTGGTTCAATAAGTGCTCCTGCCTTCTTATATGGGAAATTCCCTTCTGCAACCATTCGATAAAGCTGATGTGCAATCTCGCGATAGTTAATCTCTAACTTTCCTGCAGTTCTCATATGTTCAACATCTCTATGGCGAGATATAACTGCTATTGCTTGACCATTAAAGGTAACCGGGATGGCCTCTTCTTTAATGAGCATGGTCTCTGTTGGTTCCAATTGGCTATCTCTTACGATTTCTCCATGAGATAGCGCTTCGTCAATATTTGTTCGTATCCCCCACGAAACTTCTTCACCAATTACATCGTTAGTAAAAACAGTTGCAGTTGTTGTTGGTCGAATATGAGCGATCGCGATATGTCCACTGGGCCACATTTTTATATCTTTGCGAATTGGAACCCACAGAATTAGATCTGCAAATGAGAGATCTGATAACAACTGCCAATTAGCAACTAGTTCCCTTAATCTTTCAGCCTGCTCAAGGGTAATTGTGGTTCGCGAACCAAGAAGATTTTCAAATGGAAACATATTATTTCCACTCGTTCATATGAGGCTCGATCTCTTGTGTAGCAAACCATACAAGCTCATCATCGCCTCGAAATGCTAGGAGTGCACACTGAACCTGTTCCCACAAGATCGCAGATGTAACAGTAATGTGATCTGCGTAAGCTTCACCAATTTGTTGCTCAGTGATTTCAAGGGCCAGGACAATTCCTGGTACTTTCTGTGTTAGGCAAAGGTCAAGGGCTTTTTCTCCAGCAAGAACAGAGAGTAGGTATTCAAGCTCTTCTTCATCGCACTCAATATTTTCCTCTTGGAATGAAGATGTCGGTGCATACAAAAGATTCACATCAAGTGTCTTTGCCTCTAGAAAGTTTTCAAGCTCTTTATGGCTTATTGGTAGGTACGTACGCACGTGCTAATCGTATTGGGTTTTTAAGTTGAAAGTTCACTTGCCAATTCTGCTATTGATTTACGCAGGACAGATCGCTCATTAACCTCAATTAAGGTGGCGCGTTCATCCTGTGCAGCAAGCACGGCTCTGATGTCGGTATTGATAGATCTAACGCGAAACGGCTTCATGGGTGAAGTTAATGTCAAGAATTTTGACTGCTCGGACTCGCCCTTTTTCCCTGAAGATTTCATGTTCATCACAAAACTGATTTTTGCTCGAATAGAAGTTTGAGTGAGAAGTTCAATTACCTTTTGAAGGCGAGAGACACCAAGCAGATCGGGACGTGAAACCACAATAAGTTCATCGGCATGATCACAGCTCCATGTTGTGATTGTTGATGTCCAACGTCGATCTGTAAGGCGATTTGAAAGTCCAGCAATAGATCCTAGATCGATAATGACATGATCGAATTCTTTTCCTGCACGAAACATGAGTGAATCAACCTCTGATGCCTGTGCTTGTGTAACTTCAAAGAGCGCCAAATTGGGTGCAATCGGTTTCCATGTGGGATCGGTTTCTGAACTTCGCATTGATAGTAGATCAAAAATTGATGGAGCTCGAAAATTTGCGTCGATAAGTAAAGTCGATTTGCCTTGCGTGCTTAACTCCATCGCTAAATTAAGGGCGATTAAAGTACATCCTGTGTAAGTTCCGGCAGAGCCAACGGCAAAAACTTTTGCTCTTCGAATCTGATTTTGTGCTTGAACAAATTCTCGGAGCATAGGTGTTCGAACAAAACTGCGGACTAATGAAACGAGGTCGGCGGCGATAACTGGTGCTTGTTTAAGATCGGCAAACTCTTCTGCCGTATTTGTTGCAAAACCAATCACTTGACTAAATTTTGATGAAAGTTGTTTCACTTTCTCTTTGGAAATCCCGGGTAAATCTGAACCATAGATTAATATCCTTGAACCAAGAACAGAGGCGTTTTCTGCGGCATAAACCTCTAAACTTTGCCAATCTATTGCCCGAAACCCAACGCTCCAGCCCTGAGCAAACAATGTAGAGGCGATGAATCCTTCAATTTCGGCGCGAGCTATTGCAGTTACAACAATTGGCATCTCTTGCTCAGACATGAGAGGCAATAACCACTAGACGTCCTATAGATGTTGCACTCAAAATGCGAAGTACCTGTGTTTGCTCCACTGCAATACTCAATCCCACATCACCACTAAGAGAGTTTCCTGTGTTTTCAAGTGATAACAGCGTCGCTCCAGCTAAAACTAGTACTGGTTCTAGAACCGCTTCACCATTGTTTGAGTCTTCAACCCAATAGATATCAACGCCTTCTCCGAGTGTTAGACCTTGGGCAATGTCAACAGATCGCACACTCAATGGAACCGCGCTAGTTGATTGACCTTGGATGGCAGACCCAAGATCGGAAGTAGAGATGACTTCACCATCTTGCAAAGTACGAAGGGCGATTAAACCAATTGGATTAAAGGTTCTATCAATATATAAAGCAGAGCTATTGTTTAAATTCATATGAACTGTCTCAAGATCAGAAGAAGTAATTACATGCCCTGAAACTACTAATCCTCGTACAACCCAATAATCGGCTCCTTTGTTTGCGATGGAGGAGATAAAAATGACAGATGCGAAGGATGCGATTATTAGAGTAATTGCAAGTGGCAGGCGTGCGCTAAAGGAATTTTTTTGAGATCTCATGGACACACCTAATTACTATCGGTGGTTTTCTAGACCAGATTATCCACAGTAGTACTTTGGTATGAGATCCTTTCGTACTTTAGGTTGAAGTAAAACCTATGCAGGTTGGCAATTGTTAGCTTTATGGATACACAACTTGAGTTCAACCCAAATTATCTTGGAATGCCAGTTTTTAAAACCATTGATTTAACACCGATTTCTAGTGATCCAGATGAAGATTGGTTGCACCCAGTTCTTGAGATGTTTCGTCCGTTAACGATTGTCGAACCAGTAAAAGAACCTCGTTTATATCTAGTCGCATCGAACTTTGGAGAGGAGTTTGATTCTGAGTTTTCGCCAGAGCCAACTTCGGCCAAAGAGCTTCCTGACGTAGAGATCTTGGTGCATAACTTCATTCATGTTGTAGTTGAAGTTTGGGCAGGCAGGCGATCAGCTTCGCAGATCCAATCTAATTGCCACTACTCTGTTTTTGCTCAACTGCAAGGTAAAAGTGGCAAATTTGAAACTGTTGGAAGAGTAAGGAAAATTCACATTTCACAACCACTAGATGGAATTATTGAAGCAACTGTAACCGTTCGCTACGGGCAGAGATTACGAGTTGTTGCAATTAGATTTGAAGGGTTAGATCACAGATGGCTCTGCACTGCTTTAGAGATAATTTAAATTTATTGAGATCCCCCGTGGCAACGTTTAAATTTCTTTCCTGACCCACAAGGACATGGAGCATTTCTAGAAACTTCTCCAGTTGTGTGAACACCTGATTCATCAGCGGCCGTGTATTGAAGTCCGGTTACAGGAAGCACTTTAGCTTCCAAGCCAGGGGCAGTTACTGAATTACTTGTTGGCTCTACGCTAACTTCAATATTGAATAGAAGTCCAGCGATCTCTTCCTTGATCGCATCCATCATCGCAGAGAAAAGTTCATAGCCTTCGCGTTGGTATTCAACAAGTGGATCACGTTGGGCCATTGCGCGAAGCCCAATACCTTCTTGGAGATAATCCATTTCATAAAGATGCTCACGCCATTTACGATCTAGAACGGAGAGCAGAACTTTACGTTCTAGCTCGCGCATAACATTCTCACCCAGAGATTCTTCTCGCTTGGCATATGCGGCCTTACAATCTTCAACAACTTGAGCAACAATGAATTCGGTATCTAAGCCTGCACGAGATCCTGCTTGGGCAACTAGCTCGTCAATTGAGAATGAGATTGGATAGATAGTTTTTAGCGCGGTAAACAAAGTGTCTAGATCCCAGTCTTCACCGTAACCATTTGCAGTTGCTGCTTGAACATATGCGGTCAGAACGTCACTTACAAATAGCGCGATCTGCTCTTCAATATCAGCACCCTCTAAAACCATGCGGCGCTCACCGTAAATAACTGTGCGCTGGCGGTTCATTACATCGTCATACTTCAAAACATTCTTACGCATTTCGAAGTTTTGAGCTTCTACCTGAGTTTGTGCTGACCGAATTGCGTTTGAAACCATTTTTGATTCAATTGGTTCGTCATCTGGAAGACCTGCTGCTGTTAAGAATCGCTCAACTAATGCAGAGTTGAATCTACGCATCAAATCATCTTGCAGCGAAAGATAAAAACGTGATTCACCAGGATCACCTTGGCGACCCGAGCGTCCACGCAACTGGTTATCAATACGACGAGACTCATGGCGCTCGGTACCAAGCACGTATAGACCACCTAAAGAAACAACTTCTTCGTGACCTTTTTCTACAGCAGCCTTTTGTCGAGCAATTTCTGCGGGCCATTCTTTTTCATACTCGGCTGCATTATCAACTGGTGAAATACCACGACGTTGTAATTCAAAATCTGCCATGAACTCCGGGTTACCACCAAGCATAATGTCTGTACCGCGTCCGGCCATATTTGTAGCAACCGTTACAGCACCTTTAACTCCAGCACGAGCAATAATCGATGCTTCACGTTCGTGATGCTTAGCATTTAGAACTTCGTGTGGAACGCCAGATTTACGTAAGAAAGCAGATAGCTCCTCAGATTTTTCAACGCTCACTGTTCCAACTAAAACTGGTTGCCCCTTGCGATGACGCTCAACGATGTCAGCTGTAGCTGCTGCAAATTTTCCACTCTCTGTTTTGTACACTAAATCTGAAGAGTCGATTCGCTGCATATCTCGATTAGTTGGAATTGGCACAACTCCGAGCCTATAGATCTGATCAAATTCAGCCGCTTCTGTTGAGGCAGTTCCGGTCATTCCTGACAATGTTTCATAGAGACGGAAATAATTCTGCAAGGTTATAGTTGCTAAAGTCTGATTCTCATTCTGAATTTCAATGCGCTCCTTGGCTTCGAGTGCCTGATGAAGTCCGTCGCTGTATCTACGCCCTGAGAGCATACGGCCTGTGTGCTCATCGACAATTAAGAGCTCGCCATTCATTACTACATAATCCTTATCACGCTTAAACAACTCTTTTGCGCGAATGGCATTATTTAAATATCCAATCATTGGAGTATTTGCTGCTTCGTACAAGTTTTCAATCTGCATTAATTCTTCAACTTTTGTAACGCCTTCTTCTAATATTCCAACAGTCTTTTTCTTCTCATCCACTTCGTAGTGAAGATCTCGAGTTAACT
>CAIUSQ010000281.1 GCA_903901905.1 uncultured Actinomycetes bacterium | reverse complement strand
GGGATTGAGTGGAACTTGCCCAGTAAGCACTCGCGCAACCTCTGATGCTGCAACTTCTCGCGCTTGTGAAATTGACTCCTCTGAGTAGTACGCCGAGTGAGGTGTAACAATGACATTTGGTAGCGTAAAGAGTGGATTTCCATCGGGATGCCATTCGCGTCGTTTTGCTGGCTCTTCCTCTGGATCATCAAGTCCTGCGCCTGCTACTTGACCAGATATAAGTGCACGATGTAAAGCTGCGTTATCAATTGTTGGTCCGCGACCTGTATTTATGATGAATACACCAGGCTTCATAGCGGCAAACTCATAATCACTTAGGAAGTGACGTGTTTCTGGTGTCATAGGCACTTGGACCATCAGATAATCAGATTGAAGTAGCAACGCTTTTTTATCTACACGCTTGGCTCCTCGTGAAACGATAATGTCATCGCTTATGTAGGGGTCATAGACAACGATTTCCACCCCGAATGCTTTGGCCCTCTCGGCGATTGCTCGTCCAATAGGACCAAAGGAGACGATGCCCATCGTACGACCGCGCACACGGTTAATTGGTGCACCAGATTGCCAACGCCATTCCCCTGCATGTGTAGCTCGATCATATTGAGGTAGCTTGCGAAGCAATGTCAACCACATTGACATTGCATGGTCTGCAACTTCTTCTGTGCAGTAATCGCGTACGTTGGTGACTTGAATTCCTTGCTTTGTTGCCGCATCAACATCAACAATGTCAACACCCACGCCATATCGTGCAATAACTTTGCACTGCTCCATCATTGCAATTGTTCTTGCACCAACTCTTGCGTACTGGTTCATCATCGCATCACAGTCGCGTGCATGCTTAGCGAGATCTGACTCTTGCTTTGCCTGCAATGCAACGACTTCTGCCCCAATGGGCTCGAGAATACTTCGCTCGATGTCTACGTTTCCATAGTCATAGTCGGTAATCACAACTTTGAATTTACTCATCTATTCCCTCTTGGTCATATTTTTGAGTTCCAACGACTTGAATCTCTTTGTCTTTTTCTAGAATTTTTTCTTTAAACACACATTAACTTTGCTTCATGAAAATTGATTCAATACTGATCGTTTGCTTCAAATTTCAAAGAACTCATGACTCGGATCACTCGTACCCAGCCAAGGCCGTCCGCATGCAATCAAAATACATATTAGCTATGGTATTTAACATCTGGTATACCAGTTATGATAGTCAAAACTTGGCTGTCCAAGACTGGTGTTTACCCTAGGTTCTTGTTTTTTGATGATTCAACTTAGATCTTGAATTAGTGAGGCTTTAAGACATTGCATTTTTATGCCTTTACTTTTCGAACAGCCTTTTTAGTAGCCTTCTCGACTTCATTATTTGCCATAGAAATACGAGTCACTTCACTTGTATAACTTAAGCGAGTTCGATCGATATGGGTGTCTAAGGTCGAAAGTGCCGCTTTAGGATCACGCTTTTTAACCGCAGCCAAAATACTCTTGTGCTCAGCAAACGAAAGGTCTGTATGACCTGGACGCTGCGCAAGATGTGTCCTTAATGCGCCTATCTTTCCAACTAACATCTCATAAGTTTGAAGCATTAAATTATTGCCGCAGTGGGAGAACAGTGTTAAGTGAAAAAGTGAGTCCTCCTCAAGATAGGCCCGTCTGTTATCTTTGATGCGGGCCAGCTCCATGCGTTTAACAATAATCTCTAAGTCGCGGGCAGTCTCACCTGGGTTGCGTTCAATTGCCATCCTAAGTGCAGAAGCTTCTAGAGTTTGGCGCAACTCGCACATCTCAATTACTTCAGTGCCGTTTGGCGTGAAGACGTAAGCACCGCGCTGCGGATAGACTTCGACTAAACCCTCAACCCGCAAATGCGCTAGCGCCTCACGAACCGGTGTCTTGGAAACATTTAATTTATCAGCTAGTGCCCTTTCAGACAGCTGTTGTCCAAGCTCTAATTCACCACTGATGATTGAAGCCTTGATACTTTCGATGACGGACTGTTTGAGAGATGAAGGTCGTTGAATAGGTTGCATGATATTTGAACTGCCATACCAAATGGCAGATATCTAATCATACGCTTGGTAGCTAAGTCAAGGCCCAGTTCTTTAGAAATCTATAGACAGAGCGCCTTCCCTCAGCCACTAAACTACCTTTGAGACATCATGAATTAGAGAAATAGCAAGCTACCCTGAATTTTTGAATCCAAGCTTTAGTAT
>CAIUSQ010000280.1 GCA_903901905.1 uncultured Actinomycetes bacterium | reverse complement strand
GGGTTGCTGCCCGCATATCTGGCATAGTCACTGTTGCCTCTCTTACAGATTTGATTGAGCGGGTGAGCGTGGAATGAAAGATTTCTTCGTAGAACAAATCATGAGTGGGTTTCTGATTGCGGCCTTTCCAGTGGCCTTTGTGGCAGGTTTAGTTTCTTTTCTTTCTCCATGTGTATTGCCACTTGTGCCAGGTTACTTGTCCTTTGCTGCAGGCTTTTCGTCAAATCGTGGCAAAGTATTTCTTGGTTCAATTTTGTTTGTTCTCGGGTTTAGCTCTGTATTTGTTTCATTTGGGGCGATATTTGGTGGATTAGGTAATCAATTAGTAGCAAATGAGGATTTGATATCTAGAGTCCTTGGCGTAATTACGATATTCCTTGGTTTTATATTTTTAGGTAAATTCCCTTTTGCGCCAACATTTCGCCCGACGATTAAAACAACGGGTGGTTTAGTGGGCGCACCGCTTCTAGGAATTCTTTTCGGTGTGGGCTGGACTCCTTGTATCGGTCCATCATTAGCTGCAGTTCAAACCCTAGCTTTCCAAGAATCTAGTGCAGTGCGTGGCGCAATTTTGTCTTTGGGTTACTGCTTCGGATTGGGGCTGCCATTTATAGCTTCAGGCTTGTTCCTAGATCGCACAGAGAAGATGCGTAAGTATTTAGTTAAGCGCGGCGACTTAATCTCTAAAATTGGTGGAGTGTTTCTCATAGTTATTGGTTTGCTAGAAGTCAGTGGCTTGTGGAGCCAACTGATGAACTCATCGCGTTCTCTCATTTCAGATTTCATCCCGGTGGTTTAAATGAGCCAAGAGATAGAAGTCCCAGAGCTCGGTAGCGTCGGCCTGTTGCGTTATGGCTGGCGTCAAATAACAAGTATGCGCACAGCGCTGATTCTCTTGTTATTACTTGGTGTTGCAGCAATCCCAGGATCTCTTGTTCCACAGCGCACACAGAACCCCATCGAAGTAGGTGAATACTTCAAGAATTCACCGGAGCTCTCTAAATGGATGGACCAATTCTTCCTCTTTGATGTTTATGGATCCCCATGGTTTAGCGCGATTTACATTCTTCTTTTTATCTCACTTATTGGCTGTGTTCTTCCACGAACGATTGAGCATTTTCATTCAGCGAGAGCGTTGCCTCCTGCCACACCAAAGAATCTGGATCGTATGGAGCACCACACATCCTGGTCTGCCCAAGGAGATGAGTTAGAGAAAGCGCGTGCTTGGTTTAAATCAAAGCGCTTTAGAGTTTTAGAAAAAGATGGTTCTATCTCGGCTGAAAAGGGATTTGCGCGTGAGACAGGAAATCTCTTTTTCCACTTAGCGCTGATACTTGTTTTGCTAGGGATCTCATTTAGTTCTCTGTTTGGGATGCGGGGAATGGCAATTCTTAACGTTGGTGAGCGCTTTATAAACACCACAACTAGTTATGACTCTTTAAATTACGGCAAGCTGTTTAATGAAAACAATCTTTCTGATTTTGCACTAACAGTTGAGAAATTTACGGCGAAATACAATGTTGTCACAAGCTCACCTGAGGATTACACCCTTGATGTGAAATTTGCTAAAGGTGATTTAACCCAGTCTGAGCTGCGCACAATTAAAGTTAACTCGCCATTGAAAATGGGCAACACCAGTATTTATTTACAAGCAAATGGTTATTCACCAGTTGTGACTGTAAGAGATTCAAAGGGCAATGTGGCAATGCAAGGGCCAGTGCCATTTTTGCCACAGGATTCGAACTTGCGATCAATTGGAGCAATTAAAGTTCCAGATGCAGATCCACAAATCGGATTCGTGGGTTCATTTGTTCCAACATATGCGCGTAGTGGTGCAGATGGCGCAGTAAGTGTTTTCCCTGAAGCCTTAGATCCACGACTTTTATTGGCTGCATGGATTGGTGATTTAGGACTCGATAGTGGAGTTCCACAATCTGTTTATCGCATGGATACATCAGAGATGACCCAGGTGGGCCTTAAATCATTAAAACCAGGTGAGACATTTACATACCCTCAAGGTTCAATAACCTTCGAGGGATATTTCCAGTGGGTCAACCTAGAAATCGTCCATGATCCTGGCAAGAACTTTGCCTTGCTCGGCGGTATTGTTGCCATTCTGGGCTTACTTGCATCACTGTTTACAAGACGCCGCCGAATCTGGATTCGTGTTGGTAAGACGGTAGAAGT
>CAIUSQ010000279.1 GCA_903901905.1 uncultured Actinomycetes bacterium | reverse complement strand
GGCAGGCAGCCGCAAATGCCTAGGAGAATCTTTTGCTCTTGCTGAATCACGCCTCATTTTGTTATTAGTTGCCCATAAGTTCCACACCTCTAACACAATGCCAAAAGCACAACCGCGCACCACCTATAGGGCAAAGGGTGTTGTTCCAACGGCACTTAAGGCGCGATTACACCGAACCCTGTAAACCTCAATTCGCAGACAATATCTATATCGCAATGCGCTCACGGAGAATCTCCCTTGCGCAAGTCGCAGGACTTTTCTTCCGATAGTCTTTTGACATGGAGTTAAAGGTATACCTACTAACAGTTCTGTTACTTGCGAGCATTTTATCTTTTGACTTGCTCCATGCTTGGACTCAACGCAAGAAGGAACCCACACTTCGCAGTGCAGGCGTAATGACCTTGATTTATGTCAGTCTTGCCATTGCCTTTGGAATCTTTATGGTTCGCTGGACTGATCCGATTGCGCAACAGGCTTTCTTTGCAAGCTGGATTACCGAATACTCCCTATCTATAGATAACTTATTCGTTTTTATCTTGATTTTCGCACGCCTTAATATTCCTAAGCATAAACAAGAGATGGTTCTGCTCTTCGGAATTGGTTTGTCATTGATATTACGTGCCATTTTCTTGCTCTTTGGTGTGGCCCTAGTCCAACGCTGGACATTTGTATTCTTTTTCTTCGGGTGTTTCCTCATATACACAGCCATCCAGATAATTCGCGAAGACGCTAAAGATGAGTGGGAAGAGACTCGAATTATCCGCTTTATGCGAAACAAGAATTTCTCCACTGGCGCGATTGCATTTCTGGCTATCGCCACGACAGATGTCATGTTTGCATTTGACTCAGTACCGGCCGTAATTGGAATTACTACAAATACTTATGTGATCCTGACTTCTAATTTCTTCGCTCTCATGGGATTGCGTCAACTTTATTTCTTAGTACAAAATCTAATGTCCAAACTTACCTACTTATCCCTTGGGCTTGCATTTGTCTTGATCTTCATTGGCCTAAAACTTAACTTTGAGGCATTGCACTTCTACGGATACAAAAAAATCCTTGGAATCACTATTCCAGAGATCTCTCTGCAGCTGAGTTTGCTTGTAATCGTCTCACTGCTTGGCACAACAACGATTGCCAGTTTAATCAAGAAGCAAAAGCCACACTTTCCGCTTTAAGGCACCGAGGGCCCAAGAAGTTCCTTGGCTTTATCTGATTCCATCTTTCGCCCATATTTATAGCTTTTATCAAAGACAATTGCCCCACTGCTTCTAAAGGCTGAATAAATCTCACCGTAGCTCTTCGTTGGATAAGCCGAAACCATTGCAATCCACTTAGCTGCAGCAATTTGAGTGGAAACTGATGTGCCAGAGGCGAATCTGTACACACCAGCAGCACCAACGGTTGCGATATCGCCTAAGACATAGAAATCACTCAACGTGCGATCCATATTTGAATATGAAGCGATTTGATCTTTGTTGTTAAGTGCGCCCACTGCAACAGCTGAAACTAAACAGGCGGGCCAATCAATTCTGTTTTTGTCTCCTGCGTTGCCCGTGGGGAGAAAGACTGGGATATCAAGATATTTAAGATCCAATAACTTTTTTTCAAAAGTAGGGGTTGATGGACAATATTTTGTACCGGTTTTCACATTGTGGTGACCTTGCGACATAGAGACAGCCCTAATGTTGTACTTCTTGGCATTGAGCTTGACCCAATCCAAAGCATTCATCACCGTGCTTTCTGTAACTGTGAGCCGAGCACCAATTCGATTATTACCAACAATGCGTATGAAAATGAACTCCAGGTTTGGGTTCTCCCCCATTGCAATGGCAGCCATCTGGGTTCCATGATCAAAGCCGTTGAAGTTAATTACTGAACTAGGCACGGTTGCACTGCCTGCACCTTCTTGGAAATTTGTTCCATTAGGGCAGGTGTACCAATCCATGATGCACACTTCGTGAACCAAGTGATTAGTGAAAAGTGGCATGGATGAATCAATGCCTGTATCGATAATGACCAGCCGAGGCGCGAGTGCAACTTCAGCCGTTGCCGAAGGCAATAGCCCTAGAAGTAAACAAACAAGTAGCGCTAGGCCATGTTGTAGACGTAGTTGCACAATAAGTCGCGTCGCAATATTACTTTGAGACGACAACGCTCATTACTCGAGTCGCTGCAGAACGTGTATCTGTTCCAGCAAATCCCCAAGTAATTGAACAGGTTCCCACAGCAAGCATCTTCACGGTTGCACGAGTAAAGATTCC
>CAIUSQ010000278.1 GCA_903901905.1 uncultured Actinomycetes bacterium | reverse complement strand
ATTTTGAGAAATACGCCGTTGGCGGATGTTGCATTGCCGGCGATGGCAGCGATCCAGAAATTCAATGCAGACATTGTGACTGGAGAGGCTTTCGCAAAGATTTAGATTGATCTACCGGCTTTGTCACACCCCACCCATAGATTCCCCACATGGACTTCGCACTCGAACGCACCCGCAACCTTGCACCCGATAGCGATAGCGATGAATACCTCCTTGAAATCGCTTGGCTCTATAACCGCGTAGTCCTCACCGGTTCACAGATCCCCAAAAAATACCTGACCACTGACAAGTAATCGTGCGATACCAAAAGAACAATGGTTTGCAAAGTGTTGCTAGCGCGCTACCTTAAGCGCGTGATTGAAAATCCATGGCTGACATTTAGTCCTACAGAGATTGAACCTAAAGTGCACCCGGCCGACCTTCCTTTTTTCCAAGGATTCAATAAAGGCATGGGGGCTAGAAAAGGTAGCGATAAAAAGAATTATCTTTTAGCGGAACATTTGGAGCCTTTTCCTTACCTCGGAAACTCAAAGGCAAATGTTTTGGTGCTTATGGCAAATCCAGGAGTAAGCGAAAAAGAGAAAAACCCAAAGTTTAGAATCAATGCAAGTAAATTGGAGCAAAATAGGAGGAACCTTAGACACGAAGATTTAGAATCAATTAGGTCAAGGATTGATTCACCTAACGAACCTGAAATGGAAAGTGCATGGTTTAAACCAAGAGTCCGAGAGTTGGTAGCAGAAACTTCAGTAGAGAGAGTGACTCAAGGCTTATTTCTGGTGAATTTCCATGCTTACCACTCACGGTCTTGGCACCCCATTCCTTTCACATTTCCAACCCAGTATTACTCCTTTGCTCTGGTGAGTGAGGCAGTTAGGCGAGATGCCCTAATAATCATGAGTAGAAATATGTTGGGATGGTTTACTGCTGTGCCTGGATTATTTGACCACAAAAACCGAGTGGAGTTTGAGAGCACACGAAGTGTTTACTTAACTGAAGGCAATTTGGGTAAAACTGCTTTTAAAAAGCTATTGGAGCGACTATGAGCGGAATTCTTTATCGTAAGGGTAATGGCAATTGGATCTCTCCTGCAGACTCTGGATACGCAAATGAGGATCAACTCCAAGCAATGATTGAGGAGTTTCCAAATTTGCTACCTGGTGTTAGTGCCGATTCCTTTGTTTGCAGAGAATTTAATACAGACTCTGGCCCTATAGATAATTTAATCATCAACTCTTCAGACGGTTCAATCACTCTTGTCGAGTGCAAACTTGCTAGAAATCCTGAAATCCGCAGAAAGATTGTTGGACAAATAATCGATTATGCGGCAAGTATGCACAAACTTTCATTTGAAGAATTTCATAAACGTTGGAAGGATCGTGGAGGCGCAGATCTCACCTCGGTGGAAACAGCCAAGGGGCCACTATCTCTCGGGGTGAAAACAAATCTTGAAGGGGCAAGGTTTACGTTACTTCTGGCAGTAGATGAGATTAATGAGCCTCTCAAGGACATGGTCATTTTAGTTAACAAGAAGACTGATGCCACTTTTCGCGTGGCACTTATTGAGTTAGCACGGCACTCGACTGAGGACACCGAGATCCTCATCCCTCAAACATTTGGTTATGAGGCACTAAAACCCGAGGTTGGAGAGTATGAAAAAAGGGATCCTTGGAGTAAGGATGACTTTGCTGCATGGCTCCTTTCAAACGAACCCTCATCGCTTAATAAATTTGAAGATTTGATGAAAGTAATGGAAGAGGCTGGTTATCAGTGGGGTGGAACTAAATCGGAAACACCATCTGGGGCAATCTGCGTAAGGACTGCAAATGGCTTCAGATATCCTTTAGTTTTTCATTCTTATGATGTCGCAACGATTGAAGCAAGATTTGTTGATTTTAGAAAAGAACCTTATGTTGATGATTTAGTGGGTTTCTTTGAAAACATCGAAGGGATCGATGCTGCTGCTATAAGGGCCAAGGATTACGGAGCCAAGCCAAAAATTGCTGTCTCTAGGTTTGACGACACAGCAGTTACTACATCCCTACTCGCTTTATGTGAACGAGTTTCAAAAAGCTGACCTAGGTGTATTGAGCCAAGT